>CANFNO010000051.1 GCA_947447845.1 Burkholderiales bacterium
CAAGCAGCAACCAAAGCACCAGCCAAACCAGTAGAAAAGGCTGCTGCGAAACCAGTCGCAAAACCAGTCGTAAAGCCAGCTGCCAAGCCTGCGGCTAAAGCTGTAGCCAAGCCTGCCAAAGAGAAGAAGATCAAGATGGTGCGCGACAGCATCTCCATTCCCAAGACCGAATACGTCGTGCTCGACGAGATGAAACTGCGCGCCGGCAAACTTGCCGTCCACGTTAAAAAGACCGAGCTGATTCGCGCTGGCATCAAGGCTTTGGCCGCCCTGGGCGATGCAGCATTTGTGGCTGCCCTGCGTGCGGTGCCCAGCCTGAAGACCGGGCGTCCAAGCAAGACCGCCTAAATCGGCATTTGGCGGGTTTTCCTTTAAAAGTTTTCCCGCCAATGCCGCACTGAGGCAGCCACCCAGGGGCCATCGTCCAAAGTCAGGTCGTGGCCCGCACTGGGATGCAGCTGCAACGCAGTGCCCCAGCGTTTAGCTATCTCCTCTGAGCATTGCGCGGCAACCAGCCGGTCATGCTCGCCCGCCAGCACCAAGGTCGGCACACGCGGCCCCTGTTCCAGGGCGCAGTAACGTGCAGCCGCCAGCAGTTGTCGCAGGGCATTCAGGCCGGATACCGGCCGCTGCACTCTTTCTTCGCACCAATTTTTTAACACGTCATGGCGTGCATGGTTCGCTGTCAGCCGCAAGATTTCACGCTCCCAAACCGGCGGGGTTGCGCCGGTTAGCGCCAGCTTGATCAAACACCAAAAACTCTTCGGGCGCATGCGTTGCCAAAACGGATTGAAGGGCCGCATGCTGGTGTTGATCAGCACCAGTTCGCGCACGGTTTGTGGCTGTTGCAAAGCCCATTGCGCCGCCACCATGCCGCCAAGTGACATAGCAAGCACGCCCACAGGGCCTTGAATTCCACGATGCTGAATTTCCTGCTGGCACCACAGCGCCATCTGCGAAACACTGCTTGCGCTGCGCTCTTGCCATAACAACCCATTGCCCGGCAAATCCAACGCAATCACACGCGCAGGCAACGCCGCTTCGAACTCAGCAATAAACGGCCCCCAGTGCGCGCTGGAGCGCGTCAGGCCGCGCAGGAATATCCAGGTTTGGGATTGCATGGTTTCAGTACCAATCCTGCAAAGCCTGCGCGTGCTGGTTTGCGCGAATCGCAGGCGCGGGCAACCAGCGTGCGTGTCCACAGGCCGCACGCGACAAAAAATCCAGCAGCATCTGGTGCTGACGCAACACGCGCTGCTGCCGGTGCTCGATCAGCGGATTGAAAATGCCGTGGCGTGAAAACAGCTGACGCGGGTTCTTCTTCACCCACAGCCACGAGCCCATTTCCAGCGTCAGCGGCAAGAATATCTGCTGCGAATCCGCGCAGGCCAACTGGTACAGGTGGTCCCACAAGTCGCCGTGCGCCAGATACTGTTTGCTTTGCGGCTCAAAGATATAGCGGTGGTGCGTTTGAGACTGGCTGAAGATGCTTTTGAGCGCATGCATCTCGGCCAGATGGGCGATGGGCGCACGCGTGTGGGCATAGGGAAACCAAAGCCTGTCGGTCACCCCGAAGCCGGAGTGGCAATCCAGCGCCAGGCTGAAGGGGCGCCCCAGCAACTCCGCCTGCACCACATCGCACACGGCCTGGCTTTCAGCTTCCATGGGCGCCAGCGCCGGACCCCGGTACCAGGGCAGGCGCGCACTGAAACGCTGGCCGCCCACCAAAAACGGCACGGGCTCCAGGGCCGACACCGGCGCATTGCGCATCAGGTCCACACCGCACGGGTTGGCGCGCGTGCCCATCTGCATACCACCCGGATTGACGATGGGCATAAACACTAGCCGCACCGTCTCAAGCTGCTTGTGCAATGTGCTGTCCCATTGCAAACGCATCACCAGGCTGTGCAAATAGGCGATCACCACTTCGGCGCCAATGCGCTCCAGCCCATGCACACCGCCAAAGTAGCCCACCGCAGGCAGCGTCGGGTCGGGGTTGCCCAGTGTGATGACATGCACCGGGTAACTGCCGCCAGGCACGGCCACCTCGCAGGCCACGCGGCATTCTAAAAATCCGGCACCCAACTCCACGATGCGTTGCAACGCGGCGAGTTCTGGAAGTGGTGGTGCGGGCACGGCCAGAGCATAGCCTTGCCATGTGACAAATCGCATGACAAAACCATGTCACGGGTATTCAAAAAAGTGCCATACACCGATTCATCAGCGTGTCACAAAGCGTGGCTATCGTGAGCCCACTCTCTGCCATTCCAACTGCCCATGTTTTATCGATCCACCCTCATTCGCGCTCTGGCTATTCCCGCCTGCCTGGTCTGGGGTGTGACGGAATTCTTGGCTTTGCAACGCGCGCGTTTGGCCAACCGCAAATTGCGCACGTCCTAGCGCTTTTGCTGGCGCTTTTTCTTTAAAGCGTCATGAACCAGTCTCCAAGCTGTCACAGACGGAAGCTACCTTTGAGGGCATTGAAGCTCTTCACAAGGTGAACACCATGATCTGGAAATTCTTGAGTTTGCAAAAACTGCTGGACGCCCTGTTTGACGACAGCTGGTTCAGCTTGGGTCTGCCCGAAGGCCATGAAGACATCGACCTGCCCCTCGCCGATCTGTTCTGAGTGCGCTGTTTACGCCTTTTAGGCATTGCCCTGGTTCTGCTGGGCTTGTGCGCCTGTTCACCTCGCCACCTGATTATTCAAGGCATGGCCAATGCGCTGGCCGAGCAGGGCCAGTCGCCCGAGGACGACTTGGTGCTGGCACGCGAGGCCAGTGCGTTTTATCTCAAGCTATCTGAATCCTTGTTACGCGAGGTTCCCGACAACGCCAGTTTGTCCGAAGCAGTAGCCACCGGTTTTACCCAATACGCCTACGCCTTTGTCGCCTTCGATGCCGAGCGCATGGACGCGCGCGATGCAAAGGCCGCACAAGCCCTGCGTGAACGCGCCGCGCGCTTGTATGGGCGCGCGCATCGCCACGCGATGGCGGCACTCGAAAATGCGCAGCCCGGTTTTCGCAAAGCGCTGGAAAGCAACCGCGCCAGCGACTGGCCGCCATTAAAGAATGAGCAAATCGGCCTGGCCTACTGGGCAGCCGCCAGTTGGGGTGGCCTGATCTCGTTGTCCAAGGACAAGCCGGATACCGTGGCTGATTTGCCGCTGGCCATGCGCCTGGCCCAACTGGCCTACGACAAGCAACCCAGCTATGGCCAAGGTGCACTCGCCGGTTTGATGGCCAGTTTTGAAGCGGCCAAGCCCGGCGGCTCCAGCGCGCTGGCTTTGCAATATTTTGACCAGGCCATTGCGCTCGGTGGCCAACAGAGTGCAGGCCCCCTGGTGGCCAAGGCAGAGGGCGTGGCACTGCCCGCCGGTGACCGCGCCACGTTCGACGCCTTGTTGCGCCAGGCGCTGGCTGTCAGTGCTGCGCACCCCGGTCTACAAAACGCCGTGATGCGTGAACGTGCCCTTTGGCTGATGGCCACTGCAGACGACCTGTTTTAACCCGATCCCCTTTGTTACTCCACCATGTTCAAACTGACTGCCGCCTTCCTGATCGCCCTGACCGTACTGATAAGCCCGCTGGCACAGGCTGCCGATCTGCAATTGCGGGTGGGCACGCTGGTACCCAAGAATTCGCTTTACCACCGCCAGTTGATGGAAGTGGGCGAGGCCTGGCGCGCAGCCCAGGGCGGTGCGGCCAAGTACATGGTGTATCCCGATGGCAGCCAAGGCGGCGAAGCCGAGATGGCGCGGCGCATGCGCATCGGGCAACTGCAGGGTGCGTTGCTGTCAGTCGTGGGGCTACGCGAGATCGAGCCGTCGATTACCGCACTGCAAAACTTGCCGCTGCTGTTTCGCAGTTGGGAAGAACTGGACTACGTGCGCGAAAAAATGCGCCCGGCCATGGAGAAGAAATTTCTCGACAAAGGCTTTGTCGTGTTGGGTTGGGGGGACGCGGGCTGGGTGCGCTTCTTCTCCAAAGACGCCGCGGTGCGCCCCGATGATTACAAGCGCATGAAGTTTTTTGCCTGGGGCTCAGAACAGGAGCAGCAGTCCATCATGAAGAGTCTGGGCTACACGCCGGTACCGCTGGAGACGGCCGACATCCTGCCTTCCATCCAGACCGGCATGATCAATGTGGTGCCTTCCACGCCCTACTTTGCGCTGGCCAGCCAGATCTACAACACAGCGCCGCACATGCTGGAGATCAACTGGGCCCCCATCGTGGGTGCCCTGGTGGTCACCACCAAAGCCTGGGACGCCATGACGCCAGAAGGCCAAGCAACGCTACGCAGCGCAGGTGAGAAAGCCGGTTTGCTGATGCGCACGCATGCGCGTCGCGAAGTGGAGGAAGCCGTGGACGCGATGAAAAAGCGCGGCCTGGTGGTGCACACACCGACTGCCACCGAGATGAAGGAATGGAACGCACTGGCCGAGGCGCTGTACCCACGCATTCGCGGCACCATGGTGCCAGCCGACACCTTTGACGAGGTGTTCAAACACGTCAAGGCCTACCGCGCGCAATCCGGCAAATGAGTTTGTTGTTAAGGCTAAAAGGGCTGCGTCGCCTGGACGAAGTGCTGGCTGCACTGGCACTGGTGCTGATGGCAGTGATCCCGTTAATCGAAATACTGGTGCGCCCCATAGCCGGAAGTGGCGTGCAAAACGCGCCAGTCATCGTGCAGCACCTGGGCCTGGTCATGGCCATGCTGGGTTCCGTGGCCGCGCTGCGGCACGGCCACCTGAGCAGCTTCGGCAAAGGCTTTGCATCGGCTAACTATCCGCGCCTGGCCGCTGCCAGCCAGCTCTACGGCAAGCTCTTTGCCGCCCTGGTTTGCGGCGTGCTTTGCATGGCCAGTGCGCAATTGGTCAATAGCGAGCGCCCCGCGGCACAAACCCTGGCCTACGCCATACCCGTGTGGTGGCTGCAGGCCGCCATGCCGCTGGGTTTTGTGCTGCTGGGTCTGCAACTCGGTGCGCAAAGTTCTGCACGGGGTTGGCAAAAATGGGCGGGCGCCTTGTTGCCGACTTTGGTTGGCGTGCTGCTGGCCTGGAGTTTGGATGGCAGTGCACTGCCAATCTGGCCTGCCGTCATCGCGCTATTGGCTGGGCTGTTCTTTGGTGCCCCGATCTTTGCTGTGCTTGGCGCTTTGGCCTTGGCACTGTTCTGGCAAGACGGGATGCCCCTGGCGTCCATTGCGCTGTCGCACTACCAGATCACCGTCAACCCATCTTTGCCTGCACTGCCCCTCTTCACCTTGGCCGGTCTGGTGTTTGCACGAACCGGTGCAGCGCAGCGCCTGGGTGCGGTGTTTGTCGCGCTGTTTGGCGGCGGCGCCACCGGCACTGTGGTGGCCAGTGCGGTGCTGTGCTCGGCGTTTACGGCCTTCACCGGCGGCAGCGGCGTCACCATTTTGGCTTTGGGTGGCTTGCTGTTGCCGTTGCTGCGCAATGCCGGTTTCCCGGAGCAGCGTGGCATCAGCCTGGTCACCAGCGCCAGTGCGTTAGGCGTGCTGCTGGCGCCCTCGGTGCCGCTGATCATGTACGCCATCATCGCGCGCGTGCCCATCAACACCATGTTTCTGGCCGGGCTGCTGCCAGCCGCCATCATGGTTTGCTTTCTGCTGGTGTTTGGCGGCTACCTCAAGCGCCAGGGCACGGGCGGCAACGCCTTACCAACCCCTTTTTCCACAGCTTCCGACGCACCTGCGCACCCCGGCATTCGGGTTGCACTACTGGCTGCAAAATGGGAAATTCTGGCGCCCTTCGTGGCCATCGGCGCGCTGGTTAGCGGCCTGGCCACACCCACCGAGAGTGCCGCCATTGCCGCCGCCTACGCCATCCTCACCCAGGTGCTGGCACACCGCGAATTGGGTTGGCGCAAACTAGGCCATGCCTTGAGCGACTGCACCCAGATCATCGGTGGTGTGATGCTGATTCTGGGCATGGCGCTGGGCCTGACCAACTACCTGATTGATGTCGGCATTCCGGACGCAGCCATCGAATGGGTGCAGGGCGTGATACCCAACAAATGGGTCTTCCTGCTGGTGCTCAACCTGTTCCTGTTTGTAGCGGGCGCACTGATGGAAATCTTTGCCGCGCTGGTAGTGTTGGTGCCTTTGCTGCTGCCCGTTGCGCTGAGCTACGGCATCGACCCGGTGCACTTTGGCATCATCTTTCTGGCGAATATGGAGCTTGGGTTTTTGTGCCCGCCTGCTGGCATGAATATCTACTTCGCCTCGGCCATGTTCGACAAGCCGGTGCGCTACGTTGCGGTGGCGGTGCTGCCTGCTCTGCTGGCGATCTTTCTGGGCACCATGGCGATTGCGCTGGTGCCGGCCACGGCGACCTGGTTGCCCGGTCTGCTCCTGACTGCCACGCACTAGGGCAGTCATGGGGGTCAGGAGCAGGCAGCGAAACGCTCAGGCGCTGGCGGTTACCAGAACTTCGCTTGCTTCATCGAAACCGTCCGAATCTTCAGCCTCGTCTCCACCTTCCATGGCGGCGATTTCAGCGCATTGAACGCCATTGAGCCGGTTGCGATAGGCTTTGAAGGAGTGCATTTCCAGCGCAGCCTCATCGCCATCGTCGTCGGCTGCAGCGGCTGCAAGGTGGTGTGTGGCGGCCTGCGCAAAGTATTGCGCGGCCTTGCGGTGGTAGTCGCCAACGGTTTCATATTCCTCATCGAACGCGTCAGTTGAATGGTGATCGACGATCTGGATTTCATGCTTGGGGTCATTGGACATGGAGGGCCTCGCGTTGGTTGTGAACGGCACAGCGCCGCCACTTCATGATCTGCCCAATGCGTGAAAGTCTGGTGACATTGAAAAGACTTTGTAGGAAACCGACATTCACCGCATTAACCAATTCGTCACATGGGAATGTTGCAATCCTTGCCACAACAACCAAGGCTCTTATATGACCCATCCCACCCGACGCAGTTTTATCACCACCACCGCCACGCTGGCGGCCATGGGTGGCGCTGCCACGCTTGCCGCATGCGGTGGCTCGGACCCGATTCCGGCGCAGTTCCTCTATGGCGTGGCCAGTGGCGACCCGTTGGCCGACCGCGTCATTCTGTGGACCCATGCCATGCGGCCCACCCAAGAGAAAGATGTTCATCTGACTTGGCAGATAGCCAGCGACGCTGCATTTACCACCATCGTTAGTTCGGGCAGCGCGGTCGCTGCCTTTGCGGCTGGCAACACTGCCAAAGTGGATGCCACCGGCCTGGCTCCGGATAACACCTACTTCTATCGCTTCAAAGACGAAGTCGGCACGCTATCGCCTGTCGGTACCACGCGCACCTTGCCGTCTGGGAGTGCCACCTCCGTCAAGTTTGCAGTGTTTTCCTGCACCTTGTATTCGGCCGGTTTCTTCAACGTATATGACAGCGCTGTGAACTCGGGTGCGCAGTTTGCCATCCATCTGGGCGACTATATTTACGAGTACGGCTCGGACCCTGCCAAGTTCGGCAACACCAATGCGCTGAACGCTTCGGTTACCGCTGTCAGCCTGGGCCGCGTGGTCAGCCCGGCCAACGATATCGCAAGCCTGAACGACTACCGCACGCGCTATGCGCTGTACCGACAGGACGCCAATCTGCAGGCGCTACACGCCAAGATGCCCTGGATCACCATTTGGGACGACCATGAGTTCGCCAACAACGCCTACATGGATGGAGCGCAAAACCACGAGGTGGCCACCCAGGGAACATGGGCTGCGCGCAAGGCCGTTGCGGCGCAGGCCTATCACGAGTGGATGCCCATTCGCACGCCAGACGCGAGCAACCTGCTGAAGATTTACCGCAAGTTTGACTTCGGCACTTTGTTTTCCCTGCACATGTTGGACACGCGCATTGAAGGCCGCACCAAGCAGGTCTATGGTTACTACGGCGATCCTTTTGATGCCAAGGCACAACCCTATGCCTGGGCCGACTATGCTGCCGGTCTGACGCCAGTGTCTGGTGTTTACCCTGATGCTGCAAACAAGATGTTGAGCACTACCCAGTTCAACTGGCTCACTGGCAATATTGCGGCTGCGACAACCACGTGGCAGATCATCGGCAACCAGGACATCATGGCCAAGCTGTGGTATCCGCAGTCGGTGGTGGCAGCCTTTGCCCAGGGGCCGACCGCCTTCGGCACGGCTGTCGGTGCCTACCTCAGCGGCCCGCGCACCGAGTTCAAGATCCCGATCAACATGGACTCATGGGATGGCTACCCGATACAACGTGAAACCCTATTGCAAACAGTCAAAGCTACCGGCAAGAAGTTGGTGGTGCTATCGGGCGACTCACACAACGCGTGGTTCAACAACCTCAAGTCACTCGATGGCACGACCCAGATCGGTGTCGAATTTGCCACCACCTCGGTCACTGCACCGGGCTACGAAAGCGCGGGCCTGGGCGGCCTGGCCTCCACCATTGACGGCACACGCCCGGACGTGGCCAACGGCGTCAACGGCACCGGCATGGGTCTGATCAGTGACGTCAATTACTGCGACACCCAACGCCGCGGCTATCTGCTGATGACGGTAACGTCTGCTAGCGTGAAGGGCGAATTTGTGTTTGTGGACAGCACCCTAACCAAGAGCTACGCCGCATCGGTAGGCAAAACGGTGACCGTGGCCGCTGCCAATCTGGCAGTCAGCTACAGCTAACTGCGGCGTCGCCCGCGCAATTGCGCCGCAGGAGCGGACTGTCCACATAGAATGTGCAGCCGCTCTTGTCCAACCTACCATGCATAACAAAATCTATAACGTACTTTTTCTGTGCACTTGCAATTCGGCCCGCAGCCTGATCGCTGAATCGCAGCTCAATGTCTTGGGCAAAGGTCGCTTCAAAGCCTATTCGGCTGGTAGTTTCCCCACCGGCAGCGTCGACCCGATGGCGCTGGAATTCCTGAAAGCCAACGACTTGCCGACTGAGGGCCTCAGAAGCAAGCCGTGGGACGAATTCGCTGTGCCGGGTGCGCCGGTGATGGACTATGTATTGACGGTGTGCGATGACGCAGCTGAGAACATGAGCCCGGTCTGGCCTGGTCAGCCCATCTCGGCACATTGGCACGTGGACAACCCTGCCGCCGTTCAGGGAGATGAGCAGGCCAAGCACCATGCCATGGTGTCGGCCGCCGCCAATTTGCGCAGGCGTATTGAACTGTTTGTGGCTCTGCCCACTGCAGCACTGGATCGCATGAGCATCCAGCACGCGCTGGGAACCATAGGCAGAAGTTAAGTCCTGCCAGGCAACGCAGGCTACTGCGGCAGCCTTTTGGGCTTGCAATCAAAACAAAAAAACATCAATCCACCCAGATAGCGGTGGATTGCTCCGTTGCTTCGGAGCTTGTGTTCACCACATTTAAGACAGCTTCTGATCTCCCCATTGGCGCCCATGCCCTGGAAGGGAGAGCCGCCTTCTTTTGATACGTAACGCAAGCCAGTGGATGCGATTTCGTTTGCCTCGGATTTGTTCATGCAGGTTCGGTCGGTGTGGTTGATCGGGCCATTTTGTTGCGACTTCGTTTCAATTGTATGACGGTGTGGTGTGACCATAACCAAGGCACTTGCAAAACGGTATATATCGTATATATTAATAGCCTGTTTACTCAACAACGTTGATGTCTGAAGTATGGCTACAGAAGTTCTTGTGTGGTGGTTTTTGCTCTGTGTGGTGAGTGCACTCAATGTGCTCGCCCTGAGCTACTCCGCACGCCTTCTATGGCAAAAGCAGGGCGCTATTCCTGCAGAGGTGTATGCCTCGCGCAAGTTGCAACTGATGCTGTCCGCCGGCTATGTGTTGGGTTGCGCCTACCGCTCAGCTTTGCCGGTGTTTGATGTGCAACGCATCTGCCTGTTTGACTCCTGGCTATCCAGCGTCATCGTGGGACGCTCGGTCGCCACCGTGGCCGAGTTATGTTTTGTAACGCAATGGGCGCTTTTGATGCGCGAGATTTCACAGGTCATGCAAAGCAAACCCGGGCGCCTGGCGGCGATGGCCGTTGTGCCTTTGATCGTTGTTGCCGAAACGTGCTCTTGGTATTCGGTGCTCACCACGTCCAACATCGGGCATGTGATTGAAGAGTCGCTCTGGGGTGTCTCCGCCATGCTGTTGGTGATCAGCCTGCTGTCCATGTGGCC
>CANFNO010000052.1 GCA_947447845.1 Burkholderiales bacterium
ATGCCACTGTGGGAGTCGGAACTGGGCTGGTCCCGCAGTTTGATTTCTACCGCAGGAGCCATAGCGCTGATCATCATGGCTGTAACTGCCCCAGTGGCCGGTGATTTCATTGATCGCTTCGGCCCGCGAAAGCTTCTGACTGGCGGATTTGTCATCCTCGGTGCAGGCCTTGCATTGACTACCGTTTCCACTGCGCCATGGCAACTCCTGCTGAATTTCGGAATCATTAGCGGAGTGGGTTTTGGGGTGGTCGGGGCCAGTGTGTTCTTTGCAGCGGTAGCGCCCTATTTTGTGCGGCGCAGGGGCTTCGCCATGGCGGTGGTGGATTCTGGTTCCACCGTAGGCCCACTGCTTCTCGTGCCGCTTGCCGCTTTGATGTTGCCGGGTTTTGGCTGGCGATATGAATTCATTGCCGCCTCTATTGGTTGCCTACTCATGGCCCCTATCGCGCTCTGGTTGTTGCCCAAAGATTCAGGCAAGAACGACCCCGAACAGGATGCATCACATGAACCGATGCGCGCACGCCTGATCTATCTCGTTCGCAGTCCGACTTTTAACCTTTTGTTTTGGAGCTTTCTGCTCTGTGGCTTCACAAGCTCTGGAGT
Source organism: Burkholderiales bacterium (assembly GCA_947447845.1). The sequence continues at coordinate 606 of CANFNO010000052.1, forward strand.
TATCGAAACACATTTCTTGCCCTATGCCGCCATTTGCGGTTTTGGCGGCGTAACGGCAGCCGGGGCCTATGGCCTCTTATCTGGAATTAACCTCGTCGGGGTTTTGGTGGCCGGATGGCTTTCGGACCGGATGAGTCGACCCATGCTGTTGGCGGCAATCTACGCTGTGCGTTCTCTAACCTTTATTTTGCTCATGCAAGTCGGAAATGACTTGTCCTTACTCTACGCCTTCTCGGTAATTTTTGGTTTATTTGACTACGCAACGGCCCCTGTGGTTGCCAGTCTGGTTGCATCCCATTTGGGCGTGCGTGTGATGGGGCTATCCATGGGATTGCTGAGTGCCGGCCACTCCCTAGGCGCGGCGCTGGGTGCCTTTGCGGGTGGCGTAGCGTTTGACGTGCTGGGAAGTTACCGCTGGCTATGGATCTTGTCCGTATCCATGGCATTGCTGGCTGCCTTGATTGCTGCATTTATAAAGAAGAATCCTGGTTTATCCAGCCCAGGACACGTCGCCGCAGTTTGATCGATTAGACGACGAATCCAGCATTGGAACTGCTCTCGATGCTAGATAGCGCTTTCAGAGTCGCGCATTAGATTATTATTCTGCCCATGTCCTCCCTCCCTAAAAAACGCGTTTCCAAGACGCCAGTCGCGCCATCATCCAAAGTGATCACTTTGGAAATGGTGGCAAAGGAGGCAGGCGTCTCTCCTGCCACCGTTTCGCGTATCTTGAACGGAAGCGCAGTTGTGAGTCCCGTGCGCAAAAAGTCCGTTGACGATGCCATAGCCAAATTGGGATTCATTCCCAACCCGGTGGCCCGTGGCCTCGCCGGTGGGCGCACCTTCAGCATCGGCGTCGTGACTCAGGCGCTGGACAGTCCGTTTTACGGGTCTGCACTGCGTGGCATAGAAGAGAAGTTGCTGCCACTTGGCTACAGCCCGCTTTTTGTCAGTGGTCAGTGGGATGCCGAAGTGGAAACCCGTTGCATGGACGTGCTGCGTTCGCGCCGTGTCGATGGCATCATCGTGCTGACCGGGCGTCTGACCAATAAGGCCCTGAAAGATTACGCCAAGTCGTTGCCGATCGTGGTCACCGGTCGCAAACTTAGCGCCCCCGGCCTTGCCGCGTTATATTGCGACAACGTCGAGGGTGCGCGTATGGCCACCCAACACTTGATTGATTTGGGGCACCGCCAGATAGCCTTTATTTCTGGTGATCCGCAGCACCCGGATGCTATCGAACGGTTGCAGGGATACCGCAACGCGCTAGAAACCGCGCGCATACGCTTTGATCCAGCGCTCGTAGCCGAAGGAGGCTTTTATGAGGCCAGTGGCTTGCAGGCGGTCGGTGACCTGTTGGCCACACGCAAACGTTTTACTGCCATTTTTGCCGCCAATGACCAAATGGCCGTAGGCGCGGCATTGGGCTTGAGCCGTCACTCCTTGCGTGTGCCGGAAGACGTTTCCCTGATTGGGTATGACGATTTGTCATCGTCACTCTATTCGAACCCACCACTCAGCAGCATCCATCAGTCATCTTACGAACTCGGACAGCAAGCGGCAGAGGTGCTGTTACAGATGTTGGCCGGTACAAAGCCAAACCTTGAGGTTCCGGCACCGCGGTTGGTATCGCGCGAGTCCTGTCGCCGTCTGTCGATTTAGTTTCAACTGATATCGGGAATACCCTGAGCACATTTGCGCGGGAGTGCTGCCTATAATGAAAGCGCTTTCACAATCGCAACTATCCTAAAGGAGATCCCATGCGCAAAGCCCGTCAACCTTTTGCTGCTTCGGCCAAGCTATTCATCGCAGGCGCCGCTGCAGTGACATTGATGTCCACTGCTTCGGCGCAGCAAAGCCTGACGGTCGCGGCCTTTCCGGCGGTCGACGAAATTGCCAAGTCGGCTATTCCGATGTGGAAGAAAAAGCACCCGGATGTCGAGATAAAGGTCATCAGCCGCGCCTTCCCCGATCACCACACGGCAATGACCACTGCGCTGTCGACCTCGTCAAACTTGCCCGACGTGATGGTGGTGGAATATGGTTATGTCGCTCGCTTTGCCGAAGGCGGTGGTCTGGAAGACCTGGACGCCGCGCCCTACAACATCAAGAGCCAGCAGGCACATTTTGTGCCCTATGCCTTCCGCCAGGGTACGACCAATGCCGGTACCGTGGTGGCTGTGCCGGCAGACATCGGGCCGGGCACACTGCTGTACCGTGATGACCTGATGAAAAAGGCGGGAGTCAAGGAGACGGATCTGACACAGTCCTGGGACTCGTTTGTGGCTTCGGGCGTCAAAATCAAAGCGACGACCGGCGCCTATCTGGTGGCCCACGCACGCGACGTCAAGGACATCGTGATCCGCTCCGACATTAAGGCCGGCGAAGGTCTATATATCGACAACAAGGGCAAAGTTCTGGTGGATACACCGCGCTTTGTGCGAGCGTTCGAGTTGGCCAAGAAGGTGCGCGATCAAAAGCTCGATGGCAAGATCGGTGCCTGGTCCAATGAATGGTCTGAAGGTTTCAAGCGCGGCACCATTGCCACCCAACTCACAGGTGCCTGGCTGGCGGGTCACCTGAACAACTGGTTGGCTCCCAACACCAAGGGTTTGTGGCGCGCAGCGCAGTTGCCCGAAAAGGCTTATGGCTCCTGGGGTGGCAGCTTTTACACCATCCCCAAAGTCTCCAAGAACAAGGCGCTGGCATGGGAGTTCATTCAGATGATGACGCTGAGTCCCGAGATGCAACTCAGCGCATTCAAATCTCAGGATGCCTTTCCGGCACTAGTCGACGTTCACAAGGACGCCTTCTTTGACCAGCCCATCGAATTCCTGGGTGGACAAAAAGCCCGTCTGTTGTGGCGCGATGCGGCCAACAAGATCGCGGCGGTCGATGTGCACAAACTTGACCCGATTGCAGAAGAAATCATCAACACAGAGATGGACAAAGTACTGGATCAGGGCAAGGACATCAAAACCGCCCTCGCAGATGCCAAGGCTTTGCTGGAACGCCGCGTCGCCCGCTAAGCCTCGCACCCCATGGCCAACACCACAGTAGAGCGCCGAACATGGCGCCTATCGCCTAGCTACGTGCCATATTTGCTGGTCAGCCCGTTTCTGATCCTTTTTCTAGTGTTCGGCGTGTTTCCGCTGGCGTTCTCCTTCTACCTGGCATTCCAAAGCTGGGAGCCCACGGCTGGCTTGTCGAGCATGAAGTTTGTGGGCCTTGGCAACTTCGCCTTCGCCATTACTGATGAGTGGTTCTGGAAATCGTTGAAGAACACGGCCTGGCTGGCCTTTGCATCGGGTGTGCCGCAGCATGTGATCGCGATACCGCTGGCCTACTTCATTCACACCTCGTTCAAGCGCACGCGCAACAGCGTGATTGGAGCCTATTTCCTGCCCTACATCACCTCGACAGTGGCCATTGCCATGATGTTCGGCACGCTGTTCTCGACCGACTACGGAATGATCAACATCGCGTTGCACGCGCTGTCCCAAGTTCCGGGTTTGGGCTGGTTGATTTCAGGCGTTCCAATTGACTGGTTGAACCGCGCTGAGAACGTCAAACCTGCCGTGGCGATCGTGGTGTTCTGGCGTTACATCGGATTTAACACCGTGCTGTATCTGGCCGCATTGCAGACCATCCCCAAAGATATATACGAAGCTGCCACCATGGACGGCGCACGCCGCATGCAGCAGTTCTTCTACATCACACTGCCAAGCCTGAAGCCCATGATTTACTTTGGCGTGACGCTCAGTGTGGTGGGTGGCCTGCAACTGTTCGAGGAGCCCTTCATCCTGACAGGTGGTCGTGGCGGCACGGACCAGGCCGGAATGACCACGGCCATGTATATGTACCGAACAGCCTTTGAGTTCAACGACTTTGGTGCCGCCAGTGCGCTGTCCTGGTTGCTGTTTGTCGTAGTGGCCGTGTTGACCTGGCTGACTAACCGAGCCTTCAAACCGCGTGACGGTTCTCAATAGGTGGCATTGCAATGAACACTGAAAAACTGGCTCCACGCGCGGCCTACCTGCTAGTGGGTGTGGGCGCGCTCATCATGCTCACGCCTTTCTATTTCATGTTCGTGTTTGCGACGCATTCGCGTACCGAAATTTTCAACTTGCCGCCACCGCTATTTTTCGGCGATAGCTTTCTGGTCAATTTGGAAATCCTGACCAACAAAATTCCTTTCTGGCGCAGCCTGGGTTGGAGCCTGTACGTCGCGCTGGCTTCGACTGCTTTGACTCTGTTGTTTTGTTCGATGGGTGGCTATGCCTTCGCTATGTTCGAGTTTCGTGGCAAGAAGCCCTTGTTCCTGTTGGTCATGGGCACCATGCTGCTGCCATCCTTTCTGGGCATGATCCCGACGTTCATGATCATGGATGCCTTTGGCTGGATCGACCAGCCGCGCGCGCTCTACATACCTGGTGCGGCCAGTGCATTTGGCATCTTCATGATGCGCCAGTTCATCGGCTCCTCCATCCCTAAAGACCTGATTGAAGCCGCTCGTATGGATGGTTGTGGCGAGCTTGGCATCTACTGGCGCATTGTCTTGCCGCTGTTGGCACCGGCCATGGGAACACTGGGTCTGATCACCTTCATTGCATCCTGGAACAACTTCATTGGTCCACTGATCGTGATGCGCTCACCCGAGATGTACACCTTGCCCTTGGCCCTGCGCAGCATGCAAAGCCCAGTCAATACCGAGTGGGGGGCAGTCATGGCAGGTTCTGCAATTGCCACCTTGCCATTGCTGGTCCTGTTTGCCATTTCCTCACGTCGACTGATCGACGGGTTGACTGCTGGCGCCGTCAAGTAAATCGATACTTGACCGCCCTTCTCTTTCCTGCATTTACCAAAGCCTATTGCTCGGCCTCTTCATTTCATGACACAAGTACCCGCGCCCAATGCGATAGCCTCATTCCCCCCAAAATTCGTCTGGGGTGTTGCGACAAGTGCCTTCCAGATTGAAGGGGCCACCGATGTGGACGGAAAGGGTCCGTCCATCTGGGATGACTTCTGCAAGCAGCCCGGCGCAATCGCCGATGCCAGTGACGGCGTGATGGCATGCGACCACTACCACCGCTGGGAGGATGATCTGGACCTGATTGATAGTCTGGGTGTGGATGCCTATCGCTTTTCTGTATCGTGGCCTCGCGTGCGCCCGGGGGGCGATGGTGCCTGGAACCAGAAAGGCCTGGACTTTTATGAGCGAATCGTGGACGGGTTGCTGGCGCGAGGCATCAAGCCATACCTAACGCTTAACCACTGGGACTTGCCCAGCGAGTTGCAGGCCCGGGGCGGCTGGGCTGACCGTGACACCGTGCACCGTTTTGTTGAATACGCGCAAGGCATTGACCGGCGCATGGGTGACCGATTAGCCACGATCACCACCCACAATGAACCTTGGGTGGTGTCGGTACTGGGATATGAGCAGGGCATATTTGCGCCAGGTATCAAGAGCCGTGCTGCGGCTATGCAGGCCTCTCACCACTTGATGCTGAGCCATGGCCTGGCACTTCAGGCACTGCGTGCCCAGGGTAGTAAAGCCCGCCTGGGCATCGTGCTGAATCTTTCGCCCGTGCAGGCCGCTACTGAATCAGAAGAGGACAAGGCCCAGGCCCGACTTGAGGACGGCAAGCTCTTGCGTTGGTACATGGACCCGCTGTTCACAGGCAGCTATCCGGTCGATGTGGTAGCGCATTTAGGCTCTGACGCACCACGCGTGCAGACGGGAGATTTGGATGCTATCCGCACGCCCATGGACTTCATGGGCGTCAACTACTACTCACGCTCAGTTGTCAGCGCAAAGGGTGCATGGGATGCCAAACAAAGTGGCTTGCCCATGACGGATATGGGATGGGAGGTCTATCCGGAGGGTCTGACCAAATTGCTAGTGCGCATGCACACCGACTATCCGGTGCCGCCGCTATATGTGACAGAAAACGGTGGCGCCTTTAAGGACACTCTTCTGAACGGCCAGGTACATGACGCGGACCGTACCGACTACATCGCCCGCCACATTGAGGCGGTCGCCGAGGCCATGCGCCTGGGGGTGCGCATGGAAGGTTATATGGTCTGGAGCCTTCTCGACAACTTTGAGTGGGCGTCTGGCTACGCCAAGCGTTTTGGCATTGTGCATGTGGACTACGAAACACAAGAACGCACTCTCAAGGACAGCGCCATCTGGTATGCCGCCATGCTTAAGGCACGTAGTGGACACAGATCACACAACGAATCCCCGGTAAGCGTTTATTAAGGTCCGATTCACCCAGAGCAATAAGTAGGAGCCAAAAATGGGACAAGTCAGCTTGAAGGGTTTGCGCAAAAGCTATGGCGCAGTCGACGTCATCCGCGGCATCGATCTTGAAGTTCGCGATGGCGAATTCATGGTCTTTGTCGGCCCCAGCGGTTGCGGCAAATCGACTACGTTGCGCATGATTGCCGGGCTGGAAACTATTACTGCGGGTGAGTTGCTGATTGACGGCGTGCGCGCAAATGACCTGCACCCGGCAGACCGGGGCGCTGCCATGGTGTTCCAGAGCTACGCGCTCTATCCACACATGACAGTGGCTGAAAACATGGGCTTTGCGCTCAAGATGGCGGGAGTGGACAAAGCCCAGCGTGAACAGCAGGTCGGGCGTGCCGCCGAGATTCTGCGCATGACAAACTTGCTGGGGCGCTTTCCGAAGGAGTTGTCTGGCGGACAGCGCCAGCGCGTGGCCATTGGTCGCGCCATCGTGCGCAAACCCAAGGTCTTTCTATTCGACGAACCGCTTTCCAATCTGGACGCGGCCTTGCGCGTGGACATGCGGGTCGAACTCTCGCGCCTGCATGCCGAGTTGGGTACCACCATGATTTATGTCACACACGATCAGGTAGAGGCCATGACGCTTGGCGACCGCATTGCTGTGTTTAATAAGGGCGTAATCGAGCAACTCGGTGCTCCGCTGGAGCTTTACAACAGGCCCGCTACAGAATTCGTCGCCGCCTTCATTGGTGCGCCACGCATCAACCTGATTGACAAGCCAATGGCCCAAGCACCGGATGCCCATCAGAAGCTTTGGACACAGCTTCTGGGCGCAGGCTCTGACAAGGTATGCCGTGTCGGCCTGAGGCCGGAGCATCTGCAAATTGCCGCACCCGAACTGGGTGTACCTGCGCAGGTTGTGCTGGCTGAACACCTGGGCGACTCGTCCATCATTCACCTGCGTGTGGATGGCGTTAACGGCTTGCTCAATGCCAAAGTGGGAGCCGGTCATGCAGACTGCAACGCCGGTCAAACCGTGGGCTTGCAGCCTAACGCGGCGTGGTCATTGGCCTTCAGTGAAGATGGCCGTTTGATGGCCTGAACCGTTGCTGCACAGGACGCATGAAACCGCCCAAAGAGATGCCGCCGACCAGCCAGCTCAAGGGCTGGAAGCTGGTGTGGAACGATGAATTTGATGGCGCCGCCATAGACCGCAACAAATGGGATTTCGATATCGGCAACGGCTTCTTTGACTATAAGAGCCACACCTGGGTGCCAGGCTGGGGCAACGAAGAACTGCAGTACTACACCGATTCACCAGACAATGCCTTTGTAAAAGATGGTGCTCTTCATATCCGCGCCATCAAAGAATCCCTGCATGGTTGCGGCTACACCTCGGCGCGCCTCAAAACACGCAAGCGCGATGGCACACCGCTTTTCAACCAGTTGTATGGGCGCTTTGAATTTCGCGCCCAGGTTCCATGGGGCAAGGGCTTATGGCCTGCCTTGTGGATGTTGCCTCAAACTGATACCTACGGTGGGTGGGCCGCATCCGGTGAAATCGATGTGATGGAGATCCATGGCGAAGAGCCGGGTAAGACTTTGGGCTCAATCCATTTCGGCTCTACCTATCCAAAACGTTCGCTGGTCACGCATACCCATGCCCTGCCAAAGGGTAGCCTGGTGAGCGACTGGCACGTGTACGCGGTGGAGTGGGATCCGGGTGAAATCCGTTGGTATCTGGACGGCGAGCACTGGGCCGCACAGAACTTCTGGTGGAGTTGCAGCAAGACGCAAGACGGTGCCGGGTTAGAGGCCCGGCGTGCGGCTGATATCAACCCCTGGCCTGCGCCCTTTGATCACCCGTTCTACCTGCTGATGAATGTTGCGGTGGGGGGCAATTTTCCCGGTCATCCAAACCCGATTACTCACTTCCCCGCCGAACTGGTGGTGGACTATGTGCGTGTGTACGAGCGCGTCGGTGGCTATGCCGCAGCAAAACCGCGCGGCAAAGGCTTGCTGCCTTACTCCAAGAAGAGACCCTGATTTATGTCCAGACCTCATTCGCATCAGTCAATTGCCACCGGCGATATCGCTGCCCCGGCCGATGCCTCCAGCGCGTTCACGCCCGGTGCACCCTTTTCAAAAGGCGGCACGGAGGACACGCTGCCGCTAGTCCTTCCGCAGTCCGAGCACCAGGCTTTGGTGAAGCGCCTGAACGCACGCTTGACTGCAGGCACCCATGGCTTGTGCTTTAGCCCCTATCTGGACGGTCAGGAACCGGGCACGCAATTGCAAGAGCCACAGATACGCGCGCGCATGGAAGTGATCGCGCCGCACACGCGCTGGGTGCGCAGCTTTTCCTGCACTGACGGCAATGAGCTCATTCCAAAGGTGGCGCATCAGCTCGGACTCAAGACGCTGGTCGGTGCTTGGCTTGGTACTGATCTGGATATCAACGAACGCGAGATTGAAGGGGTGATCGCTGTGGCCCGCGCCGGACATGCCGACATCGTGGCCGTCGGCAACGAAGTGATGCTGCGCGAGGACTTGAGCGAAGACGCATTGATTGCGTATATCGATCGCGTAAAGGCCGCCCTTCCGGGCGTGCGCGTTGGCTACGTCGATGCTTACTACCTGTTTGAGTTGCATCCACGCATCACTGCTGCCTGTGACGTGCTGCTGACTAACTGTTATCCGTTCTGGGAAGGCTGCCCGCTCGACCAGGCCTTGCCGTACATGCAAAGTATGTTGCGGCGCACGCAAGCGGTGGCACAGGGCAAGCAGGTCATCATCAGCGAGACCGGTTGGCCGGACAAGGGCAGCAATTTTTGGGGCGCTGTTCCGTCGCCAGATGCCGCCATGCGCTACTTTGCCGACACGTGTGATTGGGCGGAGCAGGAGGGGATTGAAGTGTTCTACTTCGCCGCCTTTGACGAAGCGTGGAAGGTAGGCGCCGAGGGTGACGTGGGTGCCTTCTGGGGACTGTGGGACAAAGACGCACAGCCCAAATACCGATGACACGCGCACTGCATTTTCCCCCTGGAAACGCCATCTGCTATTCCGGTTACCGGCGCGACCAAAGCCCTGACAGCAAAACCTATCCGTCCATCGAAGAGATCCGCCAAGACCTTGTCATCCTGGCAAAGCACTGGCGCTACCTGCGCCTGTATGACTGCAGCTTGCATGCAGAACGCGTGTTGCAGGTGATTCGGGAAGACAAGCTTAATTTTCAGGTGATGCTGGGGGCCTACCTGGGTGCCGAGATGAACAACTTCGG
>CANFNO010000053.1 GCA_947447845.1 Burkholderiales bacterium
AGCGGCGCCCTGCGCTGCGAACTCCTTCCTTCAATGGGTGGTTGTGTCGCGGGTCTTTGGTTTGGTGAACAGCAGGTGCTGCGCTCCACCCCCGCTGCCGAGTTGCAGTCCGTGCGGGTGTCTGGCAGCTACCCGCTGGTGCCGTATTCCAACCGCATCGGCTACCGCAAGCTGCATTGGGAAGGTCGGGACTATGAATTGCCGCAAAACTTCGCGCCCGAACTCCACACGATTCACGGCGTGGGCTGGGAGCGAGGCTGGACGGTAGACGCCTCGAGCGATACGCGCACTGATTTGAGTTACTCCCACGCGGCTGACGAAGCCTGGCCCTTTGCCTTTGACAGTCGTCAGACTTTCACTCTAAGCCCTGACGCCCTGGAAATGCAGATGTCCATCACCAACCGCGCCGGTGCGGTGGCACCGGTCGGCCTGGGTTGGCACCCTTACTTCGCCAAGAGTGCGAATACGCAGATCCGTTTTCGTGCCGCAGGGCGCTGGGAGATGGGCGCAGACAATCTGCCGACCCACCGCCTGGCCAGTGCCGGACTAGACACCGTTTGCAGCAGTCTGGACGTGGACCACTGCTTTGACGGTTGGGACGGAAGTCTTGAGTTGGCCGAGGCGGGCCTGCGCATAACCGTTACATCCGACTTGACATGTCTGGTGGTCTTCACGACGCCGGTGCGTGACAGCATTGCCTTAGAGCCTGTCAGCCACGTCAACAACGCGCTGGCGCTGGCCCAACAGTCCGGGGTAACGCCCGAGTCTTTGGGACTGCGCATGCTGCAGCCAGATGAATCCCTGAGTGCCCGCATGCGCATCCATGTCGAAGAGCTCAAATGAACGACACAACAAAAAGCTACGTCAAGCAGGAGATACCAACATGAACAGCGCACCGCAGTGGCAAAAATTCGGACAGGACACCTACGAGTTGGGCGAGTCCCCTTTCTGGCACCCCCTGGAGCAGAGTCTCTTTTGGGTCGATATACCCGGTAAGAAACTGCTGCGTGCCCCGGCCGCCACAGGCGCAGTGGAGGCTTGGGACATGCCCACCGAGCCGGGCTGCATTGCACCCGCTGCCTCCGGCGGTCTGGTCGTCGCCCTGCGCCACGGCGTGTTTCGGGCACGGCAATGGGGCGGTGCGCTCGAACTGATCACCAAGCTGCCCTACGACACGGCAACGGTGCGTGCCAATGACGGCAAGTGCGACGCGTTTGGCCGCTTCTGGGTCGGCACGATCGACGAACCCAAGGCGAACCGAGCCGCCGAACTGTTTTCGATTGATTGCCGAAGCGGTGAGGCCTTGGTGCAGCGCCAGGCGGGAGACGCCTTAACCGCCAATGGCCTGGCCTGGAGCCCCCAGGGCAGCATTCTGTATTGGGCCGATACACCGAACCATGTGGTGCATGCCTGGGACTTTGATGGTGCGGGCAATGTGCTCAGTGGGCATCGCACGCATCTGCAGTTCGCCGCCAAGCCAACGGGCTGGACTTTTGAAGATCGCACTTACCAAGGTCGCCCGGATGGTGCAGCGGTGGATGCGGAGGGCAACTATTGGGTGTCCATGTTTGAGGGGCGCCGTGTTTGCTGCTTCACGCCCGACGGACACCTGATACGTGAAATCGAAGCCCCAGCCCAGTGCCCCACGATGCCCTGTTTTGGGGGAGGTGACCTGAAAACCCTGTACCTCACCACGGCCCGCCACGGCCGAAGCGCCGCAGAGTTGGCGCGTTTTCCGGAATCCGGGGCGGTATTTTTTACCCGGGTTGACGTCCCTGGCCTGCCAGTAAACCTTTTTAGAGACTAATTTTTTGAACCACAGGTGTTCAAATAATTCACGCTTTGGGGCTTAGCCAGCCCGTACTATCACCGCCATGCCCCACATGGAACTCGCTCTTCGCACCATTTCGGACCAAATTGCCGCTGCCCGCGCCGACGCCACGCCTTTGTGCATCCGCGGCGGCGGCAGCAAATCCTTTCAAGGAGTTTCGCAAGGCGAAATTCTGGACACCCGTACGCTCAACGGTGTCATAAGTTACGAACCCACAGAATTGGTTGTCACCGTAGGGAGTGGTACGCCGCTGGCCGAACTGGAAGCGCTGCTGGCCGAACAAGGGCAATGCCTTGCGTTTGAACCCCCGCACTTCGCTTGGTCCCAAGCCGACGCGCGAGAACCCAATGCAGCGACCGTGGGCGGCATGGTGGCCGCCGGGCTGGCAGGCCCCTCCCGCGCCAGTGTGGGGGGAGTGCGAGACTATGTTCTGGGCGTGAAACTTATCAATGGCCTGGGTCAGCACCTCACCTTCGGTGGCCAGGTTATGAAAAACGTCGCTGGATATGACGTATCGCGGCTGATGGTGGGCTCACGCGGTACTTTGGGTTTGTTGACCGAGATTTCGCTCAAGGTCTTACCGATCGCACCGGCCGAGGCCACTCTGCACTTTGTCTTGGAGCAACACGAAGCGCTCGAACATCTGCACCGCTGGGGTGGCGAGCCCCTGCCGCTGAATGCCAGTTGCTGGGTTATGGCCCCCAACCCTGGCTACGCCAGGCCCCCCGAGGGGGTGCAATCCCTCTTGGGGCGGCCCGGCGAGGGATTGAACTCATCCACGCCAAGCCTGTACGTGCGCCTGCGCGGTGCGATTGCGGCTGTGGAGGCTGCCTGCCAACGCATGTTGGCTGAAGTGCCGGGTCAGCGCATGGACAACGCCCAAACCATGTCCGACTGGGATTTGTGCCGCAACCAGCAACTGCCGTTCTTTGCAGCCAAACCTCAACCTGGTGCGGTGTTGTGGCGTATCAGCGTGCCGCAGACGGCTCCCGTGCTGCGTCTGCCTGCCCAACCCCTGGTGGAGTGGCACGGTGGCCTGCGTTGGCTCTGGGCACCTGCCAGTGCTGAAGCCGAGTTGCAAGCCGTGGCCCGCGAAAACGGTGGCAGTGCCACCCTGTTTGTGGATCCGACTACTGCGGCCCAATCCAACGGTGTCAGCGCAGCCAACGCGCTGAGGAGCGACAGCCCTGCATTGGGTGCCATCAGCCAACGCCTAAAGGCCAGTTTTGACCCGCAAGGCATCTTCAATCCCGGACTCGTCTCCTGATGCAAACCAATCTCGCACCCGAGTACCAGAACACGCCAGATGGGTTGGCCGCCGAAGCCATCCTGCGAAAGTGCGTGCATTGCGGCTTCTGCACCGCAACCTGCCCGACCTACCAGTTGCTGGGCGACGAACTCGATGGCCCACGCGGTCGCATTTATTTAATGAAGCAGGTGCTCGAAGGTGTTGAACCCACGCGGGCTACGCAAATGCACCTGGACCGCTGCCTGACCTGCCGTAACTGTGAAAGCACTTGCCCCAGTGGTGTGGACTATGGACATCTGGTCGACATTGGCCGCAAGCTTGTGGATGCCAAAGTGCCCCGTCCCGTGGGTGAAAAGGCCATACGCTGGGCCTTAAAGGAGGGCTTGCCCTCGCCACTGTTCGCCCCCGCCATGAAGTTGGGTCAGCTCATGCGCCCACTCCTGCCAGGCAGCTTGCAAAACAAGGTGCCGTACAAGCAGGACGCGGGTGTGTGGCCCAAGCGCAACCATTCGCGCAAGGTGTTGATACTGGCTGGTTGCGCCCAACCCAGCATGAGTCCAAATATTGATGCTGCCACAGCCCGCGTGCTGGATGCGGCCGGTATTCAGTGTGTGGTGGCACCCAAATCGGGCTGCTGCGGCGCGGTTAAGTTCCATTTGAATGACCAGGACGGTGGCAAAGAGCAGATGCGGGCCAATATTGACGCATGGTGGCCGCTGATTGCGCCAGGCAGCGGTAGCGGCGTGGAGGCGCTGGTAATGAATGCCTCCGGCTGTGGCGTCACCGTCAAGGAATACGGTCACATCCTGCAGGGCGACCCGGCCTATGCCGCCAAGGCCGCACGCGTTAGCGAGCTGACGCGCGATTTAAGCGAACTGCTGCCCGAACTGGTGCCAGCATTGCGCGGTCGGTTGAACGCTGCATCCAAACCCAGCCTCGTCTTTCATCCGCCCTGCACGTTGCAGCACGGGCAAAAACTACGTGGCGGTGTAGAGCAATATTTGGCTGAACTGGGTTTTGCGGTGCGTCTGGCGACCACTGAAGCACATCTGTGTTGTGGCTCTGCGGGAACCTACTCTGTGCTGAACCCGGAAATTTCTTACCAGCTGCGTGACCGCAAGCTGCAAAACCTGCAGCCGGTAGCTGCCGAGGTGATCATCAGCGCCAATATCGGCTGCATTACCCACTTGCAAAGTGGCACATCAACGTCCGTGCGGCACTGGATTGAAGTGCTGGATACCGCGCTAATCGCCGAATAATCCCCTTGTTGGTGCTTTGTCAGCACCCGGATTACAACCTGTTACGCACGAAGATGAACGAATATGTCGTCTGGTGCCAACAAACACCCGAAATCATCTGCTTCATAAGAAGTTTGTAATCGTTTTTGCGTTACCTTACCATTGGGCCTCTGCTTATTTAGCAGCGGTTGCGCGTGGAGCTATGGCATATTTTTGCCGACAAGATAAAGATGAAACCTGCTACAGATCAAAAACAGGCCGTAAAAGCCTCCGAAAAGTCGTCCGTCCAAGTGCTGGCGGGCGATACGTTCGTCTATTTGACCTTGGCAATTCTGGTTTGGGGAACTTGGCGCCTTAGCCAATTGGAGTTGTTCAAATCGGGCGATGACACGGGCTACTGGATCGGGGTCGTCGGCTCCGTCATGATGCTGTTGCTCCTGACCTACCCACTACGCAAATACGTCAAGTTCGCGCATAACTGGGGCAGCATTCGGGTCTGGTTCTGGCTGCACATCATTCTCGGTGTGCTTGGGCCACTGCTGATCCTGCTGCACTCCAACTTCAATACGCACTCCATGAATGCCGCTGTGGCTTTCTACAGCATGATTATTGTGGCGGGCAGCGGGGTGGCAGGGCGCTTCATCTTTCAGCGTGTTAACCGTGGGCTTCACGGCGAACAGACCGATTTGCAAACGCTGATGCGCAACGCCGGCCTGGACAAGGAGGACGCCCGCTCGCGCCTGGCCTTTGCCCCCAGCGTTGAGCAGCGGTTGAAGGACTTTGAACAACGCGAGCAAGGCGTCGAGAGAGGTTGGGTGCCCAATTTCCGCGCGGTATTTTGGCTGCCGGTATTGCAGTTCATTGCCTATCGCAAGTGTGCGGCAGAGTTGGACGCGCTATTGCCAAAGATGGCGGCCAGCCAAAACTGGAGTGCCGAGGACTTGAAGCGCCGCCGTACCAGAGCCAAGAAGATGGTCGACCGCTATTTGAATTCGGTGGTTCGCATCTCCCAATTCGAAGCGTATTCCTTCCTGTTTTCGCTCTGGCATGTGGCGCACGTACCCTTTGTGTATGTGTTGATCATGACGGCGCTGGTGCATATCTACGCGGTTCACGCGTACTAGCTGAGAGACATCCCATGATTGGCAAAACTCTCGTCAGGCATCTTTCACGGCAACTCTTGCGTATAGCGTGCGCAATAGGTGTGGCGTTGGCGCTCGCACCAGCCGTGCAAGCGCAGGGCATTGAGTCCATCATGGCGCCTGGAAAGTTGATGCAAGGCCATGCCAAATACGAGGACGACTGCAAGCAGTGCCACGTAAAGCTTGATCGCAAGGCGCAAGACGGCTTGTGCATGGATTGTCACAAGCCGGTAGGCGTGGATGTCCGGGGCAAAACCGGCTTCCACGGCCGTTTGGAACAGCCCGTGGTGTGCAAGAACTGCCACAGCGATCACAAAGGTCGTGACCTGAAGAGCACCGAGTTTGATGAGAAGAAGTTCGATCACAACAACAAGACCGACTACACCCTCAAGGGCAAGCACGAGAAAGTGGCATGTGACAAGTGCCACGTGGCTGGCAAGAAGCACCGCGAAGCCTCGCAAGACTGCAACACCTGCCACGTTAAAGACGACAAGCACAAGGGCAAGCTGGGCACCAAATGTGCGGACTGCCATACCGAGGTGGACTGGAAAGAAGCCAAGTTCGATCACGAAACCACCAAATTCCCGCTCACCGGGAAGCACGTAGACGTTAAGTGCACCGATTGTCACAAGGACAACGTCTACAAAGACACGCCCAAGAACTGCTACGCCTGCCACCGCAAGATCGATGACCAGAAGGGCCATAAGGGCCTGTATGGCGAGAAGTGCGAGACCTGCCACGGCACCAAGACCTGGAAACCTTCCACCTTCAATCACGACAATGACACCAAGTACGCGCTCAAGGGCAAGCACCGCACCACCGCCTGCAAGGAATGCCACACCGGCAACCTGTACCAGAAGGAAAAGCTGAGCCAGGAGTGCTACGCCTGCCACAAGAAGGACGACAAACACAAAGAATCGTTAGGCACCAACTGCGCGGCCTGCCATACCGAGAAGAACTGGAAGGAAATTGCCAAGTTCGACCACGAAAAGACCAAGTTCCCGCTTTTAGGCAAACACGTCAAGGTGGAGTGCAAGGAGTGCCACAAGAGCCTGATGTACAAGGAAGCGCCCAAGGACTGCTTTGGTTGCCACCAGAAGGACGACAAGCACAAGACCAATCTGGGCAAGGAATGTGCGGACTGCCACAACGAGCAGGATTGGAAGACCACCGAAGGTCGTTTCAAGCACGACAAGACCAAGTTCCAGTTGCGCAATGCCCATGCTGCGCCCACGGTTAAATGCGTGGCCTGCCATAAGGATCTGACGAGCTACCGCAACACCCCGTTGCTGTGTATCAGTTGCCACAAGAAAGACGACAAGCACGAGACCCAACTGGGTGACAAATGCGAGTCCTGCCACAACGATAAGGCCTGGAAAGGCACTACTTTCAACCACGGCAAATCGCGCTTCCCATTGACAGGTCAGCACATCATCGTAGAGTGCAAAAAATGTCACGAAACAATGCGTTACAAAGACGCACCCCGCGATTGCTATTCATGCCATAAAAAGGATGACAAGCACAAGCAAGTGTTCGGCACGCGCTGCGAGTCATGCCATAGCACCCGGGCCTGGACGACATGGTCTTTTAACCACGACACCCAGACCAAGTACCGCCTGGAGAGCTCTCACATCAAGGTTGCATGTGAGAGTTGTCACAAACAGGTGGCACCCTCGGGTAAGGATGCAGCGCCTTTGGGTAGTGCTTGTGTATCGTGCCACCGCAAGGACGATGTGCACAACGGCGGCTTCGGCCCCCGCTGTGACCAGTGCCATCAGGTGGAGAGTTGGAAAAAAGTGAAGACGCGTGTGGGGCAGGTGCCGGACAAATGAATACGAATACAAAATACATTGACGTACGAGGGAGCCGCTAATGGCCAAACTGTTTAACCTATTTGCACGCCCTCGAGGGCGCATGGTGCGACTCAGCTTGAGTGGCCTTCTGGCTTTGCTGGCTTTTGTACTACTGCAATTTGGCGCTACCCAGTGGGCACAGGCCCAGCAAGTGGGTGCTGACTTTGACCATGCAAGTACTGGCTATGTACTGAATGCCCAACACCAGAGCGTGCGCTGCGAAACCTGCCACCTGAAGGGCGTATTCAAGGGCACTCCCAAGGACTGCGCGTCCTGCCACGGCTGGAACAACCCGCGCGCAACGTTCTCGGTTATGCCGGTCAATCACATCCCGACCGGTAACGCGACCTGTGAAAGCTGCCACCAGGCAAATATGGCGCAGTTTATGGACGCCACCCGCATGTTCAACCATGCCGCCGTGCGGTCCCTTACCTGTGTGAACTGCCATAGCTCCAACAACCCGCATCCGAATGTGCGAACCAATCCGATGGACGCGACCCACCAAGCCGTCATGGCTAAAGGTCAGGCTTGCGACAAGTGCCACACCACGATTGTTTTCTCCGGCCCCAAAATTCCGCTTAACCACATTCCCACGGCGGCAGTTGCCTGTTCGAACTGCCACACCGATGCCGACTATTCTGTGATGCCAACCATTACGGCCATTCACGCCAACGCGCAGTCCACCAGCACCAACTGCCAGCAGTGCCACAGCACCGCCGCTGTTTCCGCCTTTGGCATGTCAACCATGGTTCCACCGTTGGTGGGGCCTGGTAACGGTCACATCGGCATGAATGGGCAGAGTTGCGAAGCCTGCCACATTGCCACTGGCAGTGACGTGCGCCTGCCGGTCGTAGAGGGTGCCAAGTTCAGCAATGCAAAGTTCAACCACGGTGGTGTCAGCACCGGCTGCGCCAGCTGTCACGGTCCCAACATCAACGGTAGTAGCTTCCTAGGCATAACCAACATCGTTGTCATGCCGGACTCCAGTAGCCCGAGCCCTGAATCCCACTTCCCGATAGGTTCGGCGACCTGCGAGAGCTGTCACGCCGGCAGCCTGCCCAGCGGTCAGATACCGGCACAGGCCACCAACACGGTTCCGGGTACCGGCTTCCAGTTGCCCAAACCCACCTCGGCGCAGATTCACATGGGCGTCACCTCGAACTGCTCAGCCTGCCATGACACCAATGCGCAGTGGGTTGGCATGACCATGTACCCGTTGGCCGGTTATGGAGGCTTCCAGACCCGACCGCAAGGCTCTGCAGGACAGTTCCATGTGGCCGATATCAATCACCCGACCCTCGGAGATTGCTCGCAGTGTCACACCGGTATCTCTTTTGATCCAGCCAACATCAAAAAGCCCAACAACCACATACCGACGGCCGCGGCCGCGGCATGCGCGGCCTGCCACGATCTGACCAATTACACGGCCATGCCTGCGCTCACGGCAATTCATGCCAACGCGCCTTCCACTACCAACAATTGCGCCCAGTGCCACAGCAGCGCCAATGCGGCCTTGTATTCACTGCCTGGCGTTGTGCCGGTCATTGCCGCCCCCCCAAGCAACCACATTCCGATGGGCAAGCTTGCATGCGAAAGCTGCCACGTGGGTAGCAATTCGAGTCTGATCCTGCCGGTGGTCAATGGCGCACAGTTTTCCAACTCAGCCTTCAGCCATAGCGGAATCACTACCGGCTGCGATGCCTGTCACGGCAACAATGTGGCCGCGGGCACTTTCTTCGGTGTCAGCCCCAAATCCACGGCAAGCCTGACTCCTTCACACGTACCTGCGACCGGGGCATGCGAAACGTGCCACATCAACAGCGTGCCCTCCATGCTGATCCCAGCCAGTGGAGCCACCGCTGGAATGACCACGTTCGCCGGCGCCCAATTCAGCCACTCGGGAATCACCAACGGATGCGCCACCTGCCACGGCCCCAATATCACGGGCAGCAGTTTCTTCGGTATTAGCAATCTGATCGTGATGCCGCCGACAACACCCGCGGTCTCCACCTCACACCTGCCCACCAGCACGACCTGCGAAGCCTGCCATGCGGGCAGTACGCCTTCCAGCCTGGTGCCGGGTAATGCCACCCGCAGCGTGGGCAACTCCGGCTTCCAATTGCCAGCGCCTACAGCCGACATGATTCACGCCGGTGTCACTGGCAATTGCTCCAGTTGCCACGAGACCAACTACGACTGGCTGGGTATGAATCTGCCGGTCTACGCCCACACCACTTCAGCGCCGTTTAGGGGATTCCAGACCCGTCCGCAGAGCGCTGCTGGCAACCACTTCGTTGCCGACAGTAACCACCCGAACACGGGCGACTGCTCGCAATGCCACGGAGGTTTTGCAAATTTCAATGGCCCCAGCCAACCGGCAAATCACATTCCGTATGCCTCGGGCGGAGTCTGTGCGGCCTGCCATGGTGACTTCAGTGCGACGCCAACCGTGGGCGCTATTCACGCCAATCTTCAGTCCGCAAGTACCAATTGCGCGCAGTGCCACAGCGCGGCCAACGCCGCCGTGTACGCGGCCACCACCACGAAGAATCCCATCGTGACGCAAGACTACTATCCGAACCATATTCCCATGGGTGGTTTAAGTTGCGAAAGCTGCCACGTAGGAAGCAACTCCAGTATTCAATCCACGCCAGTCGCCAATGGCGCCAAGTTTTCCGGCTCCGCCTTCAGCCACAGTGGCATTGCATCTGGCTGTGCCAACTGTCACGGCGCCTCGGTCAATAGCAGCACCTTCTATGGTGTGGTGCCCAAGACGCTTGCCGGGCTGATTCCGCAGCACGTGCC
>CANFNO010000054.1 GCA_947447845.1 Burkholderiales bacterium
TGCGCGTGAGCATGGAGTACATGAACTGAGGGCCTTCAAGCTGATCGCAATAGCGCGCGCCGCACACCTCGAACCATTCCATGGCGTTCCAGGCGGCGTTCTGCAGGCGCAGCACATCGACATTGCGCAGGGCCTGGTAACGCTCCAGCACCTCCGGGATGTGCTCGCGGTCTTCGCCCAGGGCCTGGAACTGGTTGGCCAACTCGATCGCATCTTCAATGGCCAGTTTGGTGCCCGAGCCAATGGCAAAGTGCGCGGTGTGCACCGCGTCGCCCATCAGCACCACATGGCTGCGCCCGTTGTACAGCGACCACTGTTCGCACTTCACGCGCTGAAAGTTGAGCCAGGCCGAGCCGCGCAGATGGCGCGCATTGGTCATCAGAGCGGCGCCCTGCAAGGTGTTGGCAAAGAGCTTTTCGCAGAAGGCGATGGACGCCGCCTGATCGGCCTCATCCAGCCGGTGGGCCTGCCAGACATGCTCGGGGCACTCCACGATGAACGTGGTGGTGCTGTCATCAAATTTATAGATGTGCGCCTGAAACCAGCCGTGCTCGGTCTTCTCGAATGCAAAGGTAAAGGCGTCAAACAGCTTGTGCGTGCCCAGCCAGATATAGCGGTTGGGGCGTACGGCGATATCGGGTTTGAATACCTCTTCGTAATGGGTGCGGATGCGCGAGTTGATGCCATCGCTGGCGATGATGAGGTCGGCATCCGGGTACTGCAGGTCCGACTCGGCATCGGTCTCGAACACCAGCTTCACGTCAAGTTGCTCGCAGCGTGCCTGCAGGATGTTGAGCAGCTTCTTGCGCCCGATGCCGACAAAGCCGTGGCCACCCGAGCGGATGCGCTGGCCCTTGACTTCCAGCTCGATATCGTCCCAGTGGTTAAACGCCTGCTGGATCTCGGCAGCCGTCACCGGGTCATGCGCGCGCATGTTGTCCATCGTGGCGTCCGAGAAAACCACGCCCCAGCCGAAAGTGTCGTAAGGCTTGTTGCGCTCAACCACCGTCACGTCGTGCGCGGGGTTGCGCATCTTCATCAACAGGGCGAAATAAAGTCCCGCTGGACCGCCGCCTATGCACACAATCTTCATCACGCACCCCATTCAAAATGCCGGACCAAGCGCCGAATGGCATTTACTTTAGTTGTAAACTATTTAGAAGTCAATTAGAAATTTCCTTTAGAAAGCTTCCCTATGCGCCCGCTGTACCGCACCTTTTCTGCCCAGGCCGAATTCGACGCCCAATACAACCCGTCCCTCGCCCTGAGCGACCCGGCTGCTCCCGGCAAGCACTTTGTGGCCACCGCCGAGCGCGCCCGCGCCGGGTTGCCTTGCACGCTCAACGTACCGTATGGCCCCACGCTGGAGGAGACGCTGGACATCTTCCCGGCTGCAGAGGCCAACGCGCCGGTGTTCGTGTTCATCCACGGGGGTTACTGGCGCGCCCTCTCCAGCAAGGAGTTCAGCGGTGTGGCGCTCGGCCTGCACGCGCGGGGCATCACCACGGTGGTGATCAACTACGCCTTGTGCCCACGCGTGACGATTGACGAGATCGTGCGCCAGACCCGCGCGGCCTTGGCCTGGACGCTGCGCAATATCCAGCACTATGGCGGTGACCCGGCGCGAGTGGCGATTGGCGGTCACTCGGCGGGCGGCCACCTCACCGCCATGGCCTTGCAAACCGAGTGGGCAGAAGACTACGGCCTGCCGCAAGACCCGTTTGTGGCGGCCATTCCGTTTAGCGGCCTGTTTGACATTGAGCCGCTGCGCTACAGCTACCTGCAACCGCAAATACAGCTGGATGACGGCATCGTGCGCCGCAATTCACCCGCCTTCACGGTGCGGTCCTGCAAGACGCCGATCTGGATTACCTGGGGTGGCGCCGAGAGCACCGAGTTTGCAAGGCAGTCCGAGCTCTACCACCAGGCTTGGGGCCAGGCGGGTAACGTGTCGGAATTGCGCGCCGTGCCAGGGGCCAACCACTTCACCGTGATTGCGGGCTTTGAAGATGCGAACAGCGAAGTGTGCGGTTGGCTGGCAGACAAATTGCGGGCTTGAGTACCAGCGCTGACAAAACTATTACCCCTCGGTCTGTTGATGGCGCAGGCGTTGACAGTGGGCATCTGCAGCGGCTTGGTCATTGTGAATCGCGATCAGTACCGTGTTGGCATAGACGCCAAAGCGGCCACGGTCGATGGGAAGCACGCGCAAGCAAATATCTTCCGCCGGGAGGTCAAGCCCCAACGGGCCGTTGATCGTCTTCATGTTGTTCCCCTAAGTTTTTTTTATCAGTTTGACAGACAAAGGGCGGGACGCCACACACTCTTTCATACGCAATTTGTAAACAAAAAAAACCGTCACAAAGGACGGGATTTTCAACTTGGCAAGGAATTTCCCCATCGGACGTAGAGCAGGTCAATGCGCGAGATGTGATCGGCAACCATTTTGGCGACTATTTCGACATAGGCCTTGACTGATTCAAGCTCAGCATCGCTATGCATGGCCTCATTGCGCACGAAGTGGTATTTGTCCAAAAGCCGCTCATGCTGGGCTTGGTGTGCTGCCAGGTCGGGGTAGTGTTTGGCTTGCATGTGCTGTTCTTCGTGCAGGTGATGCAAATGCCAGCCTTTGATGAATTTGTCGATGTCAGCCAGTGCAGCCGCCAGATCCACCGCGCCGTATATGCGTTCAAGTTGCAGCATCAGTTGTTCATGCTCAAAATCCATCGCCGGAATGCCAGTGGGTACCGCCCGGAATTTGCGCTGTGTGTGCGTCGACGGCTCGTCCGGGCTCACCGGATACTTGGCGCGGCGCCGCGGAACGGGCGACACCGCTTCAATAAAAGGATGGGAAGTTGTGTCAGCAAACTGCATATTCTGGTGTTCAGAAAGTCGCTGAAACTCCCAAAGATCACCAGGAAAATCGCTTTCCTGCACATCCAACTCGAGCGGTGTGCCATCGGACCCATCAAGTTCAGACAGTTGCTTTTTCATTGATTGAGGCACTCCTGATTGCATTTTCAATCATCGCCAATATTGGTTCAAGTCTGCTCTTTCTAGCCAGCAGAAGCAGATTCGTCAAACCATTTTTCGCACTTTCATTGACATTTTGCAAGCTTGGAAGTGGCCATCAACTCAGCCGACACACCGCTCCAGGCGAAGTCAAACACCTGAGCCGACTGCAGCGTTTCTTGCTGCGCATGCTGCAGCGCGTGCGTCACGCCGGCCCACACGCTGTCGATCACTGGCACGGCAACGACCGGCTGAATCGTGGCCGCCATGCCGGCCAGTCCGGCACCGCCCAGAATCACCGAGTGCACGCCCCAGCGCCGCGCTGCCTCATTGCAGGCGCGGGCGAGCAGCACCTGCGCGGCCAGGGGATCGGCGGCGAGTTCGGCACCGGTCTCGGTAACGGTGTGGATGCCAGCCAGTTGCTCGCCAAAACCCAGGCTATGCGCCAGGCGCTCCAGCATGGGTTTCCAGCGCTCGCCACCGGTGACGATGGCGAATCGGCCCTTCGCCGCAGCCGCGACAAAGGAGGCCTCGGCCAAGCCGGTGACCGGGATCTGGCTGACCTGGCGCAGCGCCAACAAACCGGGGTCGCCAAAGCAACCGATCAGCACGGAATCAAAACGCTCCTGCCCCGGTGCAATGGCGGCAGCCCAGGCGTCCAGAGTGGCGTGTGCTGCGACGGCGTAGCTGGCCTCACAGGAAATGTACGGCGCACCGAAACGTACGGTGCGCGTGGTGACTTGCACTTGTGACCCGGCCACCGCCAGCGCATGGCTTTGCAAAAGTGCGCTGATGGCGGCTGAAGTATTGGGGTTGATTAGCAGCAAACGACGCATCGCTCAAGCCTCCGCAGTACGGGCTGGCTCGGAACCAAACAGCGACAGGAGATCAGGAGCCTCGTCATCGGCCTGGTTGAATTGCAGCTGCGATTCGAGTTGTGCCAGATGCGCCTGCATCAGGCGAGCAGCTTCCCTCGCATCGCGCAGGCGAATCGCATCCAGCAGGGCGCGGTGTTCCTGGCAACCGCAGCGGCTGGCTTCAGACTGCGGCTGCATATTCGTGCCGTAGGTCATCAAGATCAGCGAGGTGCGCGACACCAGTTCGCGCAGGATACGCCCCAGGGTCTGGTGCTGCGCCGCGTTGGCAATATGCAAGTGAAAATCGCCGGACAGACGAATGGCGCGGCGCATGTCGCCAACGCTGCGTGCCTCTTCCTCTTGTGCGATGCACTGCGACAGCACGGCGATGTCGTCGGAATTGGCCTGCGCGATGAAGCAGGAAATCAGGGTTGGCTCGATCATGCGCCGGACCTCAAAAACCTCGCGCGCCTCGGCTTGTGTGGGTTGTGCCACGGTGGCGCCCCGGTTGGGCGTGAGGGTAACGATCTGCTCGTTGGCCAGACGTACCAGCACCGGGCGGATGCGCGTGCGCGATACGCCAAAGGCCGTAGCCAATCGGTCCTCAACCAGCTTGGTACCGGGTGGCAGGCGGTGGTCGAGAATGGTCTCGACCATGCGTTCGTAGATATCGTTTTCTGTCAGCAGGATCGGTTCGCTCATGGCGCGCGCTGCGCTTTCTGGCGTTTGCCCAGCAGCATGGACAGGCCCACGGCAAGACCCATGACGCAAAAGGACACCACCATGGTGACCGTGCCCAGGGCATAGATGGATGGCGTGGTGACCGTGGTAGTCAGACCCTGCAGTTCCAACGGCAAAGTGTTCACGTCGCCAATGGCCTGCGAGGTGCGGGCTATCTCGTCCCAGCTGAGCGTGAAGCCGAACATGCCGATGCCCACCACGGAGGGCGCAATCAGTGGCAGCACGACGTGTCTAAAACTCTGCCACGGTGTGGCGCCCAGGTCACGCGCAGCCTCTTCGTAAGCCGGGTTGAAGCGGTTGAAGATGGCAAACATGATCAGCAGGCCAAAGGGCAGCGTCCAGGTCAGGTGTGCGCCCAGAGCAGAGGTGTAGATACCCAAAGCCGTGCCGTAGTTGTCCAGCGTACTTTGCATGCCCCAGGCCTCCAGCACCTTCTTGATGCCGGTATCAAGCAGGCGGAACTCCAGTCCGATACCCAGCGACACGATGATGGACGGCATGATCAGGCTGGCCACCACCACAAAGAACAGCACACTGCCGCCGGTGAGCTTCTTGCGAAAGGCCAGTCCAGCCAGCACCGAGAAGACGACGGTGAAAGCCATCACCGTCAGGCCCAGGCCGAGCGATCGCCACAACGCCGAGCCGATATCCACCGAGCCCAAGCCATCGGCCAGTTTGTGAAACCAGTGCGTGGACCAGCCACGCATCGGAAACGTCAGTCCGCCCTCGGGCCCCTGAAAACTCAGCACCACGATGACCAGCATGGGGCCGTAGAGAAATAGCACGTACGCGGCGAAGAAGATCGCTAGAAGCCAGAAACCTGGGGCGCGTTTTTCTTTCATGACAATGCCCGCCCTGCAGCCCGAAGGGCATTGAGCGCCCCTTCTGGGGGCAGCGATTGACACGAAGTGCAGAGCGTGGGGGCCATGTTCAGAGTTCCTTGCGGATATCAACCATCCGGGTTAGGGCCCAGATGATCATCAGCACCACGGCCAGCAGGATGACCGCATTGGCCGCCGCCAGTGGGAACTGAAGATAAGAGGTCTGCACCTGAATGATCTTGCCGACCGAGGCAATCTGCTGCCCACCCATGACACCAATGGTGACGAAGTCGCCCATAACGATCGTGATGACAAAGATCGAGCCGATGATGATGCCGGTGCGGCACAGCGGCACGATGACATTCCACAGCGTCTGCCAGGCGCTGGCACCGCTGTCAGCAGCGGCTTCGAGCAGGCTGCGGTCGATGCGCATCATCGAGTTGAAGATGGGCACGATCATGAAGGTGGTGAACAGGTGCACAAAGGCCAACGTCACCGAGAAGCTGGAAAACAACAACCACTCCACCGGCTGATCGACCGCACCCAGGCGCACCAGCACATCATTGACCAAGCCATTGCGACCCAGGAGCGGCACCCATGCAATCATGCGGATCACGTTGGACGTCCAGAACGGAATCGTGCACAGCACAAACAGCACTACCTGCACACCGCTGGAGCGCACGTGGAAGGCCAGGAAATAGGAAACCGCAAAGCCGATCACCAGCGTCAAAAACCACACCAGCACGCTGAACTTGAGCGTGGACAAATAGGTCTTGAAGGTGACGCACATGTCATCACCCGACAGGCAACCGTCAAACACTGCGATGTAGTTCTTGAAACTAAAGTCCGGCTGCATTTCGTACTGGTTGTAGTCCCAGAAACTAACCATCAGCACCAGCGCTAGCGGCAACAGAAAGAACAGCGCAAAAACAGTCGTCAAAGGCAAAGCCTGCCACCAGGCCGCAATGCTGCGGCCCGGTGCGGAACCGGATGGTGGCAATGAAGATGCAGGTGCGCTCATATAGATCCGCTAGTAAAAAGATACGTACCGAGCCCCGTGCCCGCCCAGGGCGAGCAAAGCAAAACCCCATCCAGAAACACCGCGGGACCGGCTTCGCCGGACCGCTGGTGTTGCCCCCTGCAAGGGGGGAACAGGCTACACGCAGTGAGTCTGGACGGGGGTGTTCAACGGTCAGGCAGCGACGAACTCATTCCACTTCTGGACCATGTAGGCGTTCTCGTCCATCACCGCGTTCCAGCAGGCGATGCCGCCCATGCGTGCTTCGTAGCTGCCGCCGTCGCGCACTTCGCCCTTCTTGGCCAACAAGTCACCATGCGGGCTCTTGATGTCTTGCGAAGCAGGCTTGCCTTCCATCCAGTAGGCCCATTCGTAGGCTTCCATCTTGGCCTTGGCAGTGTCCAGCACGGCGCTGTAATAACCTTGGCGATTCAGGTACGCACCGGCCCAGCCGTCGAGGAACCAGTTGATGAACTCATAAGCACCATCGAGCTTTTTGCCGGACAAAGTGGCGGGCAAGCCAAAGCCGGACGCCCAGGCGCGATAGCCCTCTTTGAGCGGCTGGAAGGTGCAGGCAATGCCTTTGGTACGCACAGCCGTCACGGCAGGGCTCCACATGGACTGAATCACCACTTCGCCGGAAGCCATCAGGTTGACGGACTCATTGAAGTCTTTCCACAGGCTGCGGAACTGGCCTTGCTTCTTGGCTTCAATCAGGGTCTTGATGGTCAGGTCGATTTCCTTCTTGGTCATGTTGCCCTTGTCAGGGTACTTGTAGATGCCCATGGCTTCCACGACCATGGCCGCGTCCATGATGCCGATGGAGGGGATGTTCAGGATGGCGGCCTTGCCCTTGAATTCGGGGTTCAGCAACTCGGCCCAGGAGGTGATAGGGCGCTTGATAAGGTCGGGGCGAATGCCCAATGTGTCGGCGTTGTACACGGTGGGAATGAGCGACATGAACTGGGTCGGGCTCTTGGCGAAAACCTTGCTCTTTTCGCCTTCGAGATAAATGGTTTTCTTAGGTGCAGTGCCCTGGTCGCCCACGGCCTTGCCCGCCACCATGCCGGTGGTGAACAGGCTGGTGATCTTGTCCGCATTCTTGATGCGCTTGGTGTCAATGCCCTTCAGGTTGCCGGTGGGCACGATATTTTTCAGCGAGAAGTATTCGGTGTCGATCAAATCGAAACTGTTGGGTGCGGTGACGGCGCGCTTGGTCACGTCGTCGGTGGTGACGGCCACGTACTGGATTTCGATGCCGGTGTCGGCCTTGAACTTGTCGGCAATTTCCTTGTCCTGATTCACCGCAGTGCCCAGGTAGCGCAGCACGATTTTTTCCTGTGCATGCACAGCCGGAAACATGCCGGCGGCCAGAATGCCGGCCGTACCCTTGAGCACGGTGCGACGCTGCATGGCGAGGGCGTCAAGGGACAGGTCTTTGATTACATCTGACATGGGAGTAACTCCTTTGGGGGTGGTGAAACTTCTTGCGAAGGGTGGGGAAAAAGGTTGCGTGGATCGGGCATCAAATCAGGCCTGAAGTGCATGTGCAGATTCAGGCGTCCAGGCCAATTGCACTGCGTCGCCGACTGCAAAAGGGATCGCGGAAAACTGGCTCTCGGACAACATGACGGAGTACTCGGCGCTGCTAACCACGGCGTGCGCCGCAGCGGGATTCTGCAGACCGAGCAGCACGTAGGTGCCCTGGTATTCCACATCGGTCACGAGGGCAGCAATGCTGGGAAGTCCTTCAATCTCGGGCGCATCTGCGCGGGCAATGCGGGTCTGGTCGGTGCGCACACCAATCTTGCCAATGGGCGTTTCAATCACGTTGTGGCCGCCCATGAAGCGGGCCACAAATTCATTGAGCGGCTTGTTGTAAACCGTGTGCGGCGAACCGCTTTGCTCGATGATTCCGTGGTTCATCACGACCATGGTGTCGGCCAGGGCCATGGCCTCTTCCTGCGAGTGCGTGACATGAATAAAGGTCAGGCCCAATTCCTTTTGCCAGCGGCGCAACTCGGCACGCATCTGGATGCGCAAGAACGGATCGAGTGCTGACAAGGGCTCATCCAAAAGCAACGCTTTCGGCTGGGTGATGAGGGCGCGGGCCAGGGCCACACGTTGTTGCTGACCGCCCGACAATTCCCCGGGTTTGCGTGCGGCCAGATGGCCCATGGCGACGCGCTCCAGCAGGTCTTGTGCCTTGGCGTGACGCTCGGTTTTAGACACACCCTTCATCTTCAAACTGAAGGCCACGTTGTCCAGCGCGCTCAGGTGTGGAAACAGGGCAAAGCTCTGGAACATCATCGCCGTGCCGCGCTCGGCGGCAGGCAGATTGGTGATGTTTCGGTTCTCCAGCAACACATCGCCACTGCTCACCGATTCGTGGCCTGCAATCATGCGCAGCGTGGTGCTCTTGCCGCAGCCGGAGGGCCCGAGCAAACAGCAGTAGCTGCCGCTGGCAATGCGCAGGTTGATGTTGTCCACGGCGGGCTTGCCAGCGCCATAGCGCTTGGTTAAACCAACGACTTCAATGGCGTGCAAGGGAGCGGCGTCTGCATTCATATGGGATTGCATTACGCAAACGCCGTGCCAGCGTTTTGTATGCAATCTGCGCACGGACTGTATGCAAAATGCACTGCACTTGTGCAGCACGCCTCATCCCATGGCACGGGCTGTATACAAAACGGTGCGCCCATGGCGCATGCCGGTGCAACGCACCATGGAACAGAAACTGCTTGAGGGTGGTGCGCTACCTGCAAGCCACTGAATGGTTTGCGATGCATACCCAACCAGGACCCACCATGACCCAAGAGACAAACGCCGGCCCCAAGGAAATCGTGGAGGAGTTTTTGCGCGTCATCATGATTCCCGACCCCGTGGGCGCGCGCGCATTCACCTCACCCGAATTGCGTATCCGCTTTACGGGCGGCCGCCCCATGCGCGACCCGTCAGAGACCAGTGCCTTCAACGCCGCGCGCTACAAGTGGGTGAAGAAGCGCTTCGAGCGGACCGATCTGGTGGACGGTGCCACCGATCAAGAGGCCATCGTCTACAACATCGGCACGCTGTACGGCGAATGGCTGGACGGCACGCCCTTTGAAGGCAATCGCTATATAGATAGGTATGTGCTGCGCCAGGGCAAGATCGTGCAGATGGATGTGTGGAACGACAGTGCCGAGTGGATGCTGGTGCGTGCCGGACTGGCTAAGCTGTGACGCCCTTCCCACCCATTCCAGATAGCGGCCGCTTTGCCTACAGCGCCATCCCGCAGCGCCCGGACTTTGCCTGGCCCGACGGCAAGCGGCTGGCGGTCTACATTGGTCTTAACCTGGAGCACTTCTCCTTTGGCCAGGGTCTGGGCGCAGGTATCGGACCCGCATCGCCCCAGCCCGATGTACTGAACTACGCTTGGCGCGAATACGGCAACCGGGTCGGCGCCTGGCGCTGCCTGGAGCTGTTTGACCAGCTCTGCTTGCCGACCGCCGCGCTCATCAACACCGCATTGATAGACCATTGCCCGGAGTTGCTGCAGGCGGTAATAGCGCGCGGTGATGAACTGGTGGGCCATGGCCATAGCAACTCTTTCCGTCAATCCGACTATGCCGAGGAACA
>CANFNO010000055.1 GCA_947447845.1 Burkholderiales bacterium
GCGCGTGGATTACCTGCCCACCTACGCTGCTATGCAGGCCTTCAATGAAAGGCGCAATCTGGATTCTGAGGCGCCGGCAGATGACCAACTCTGGGTGTGCGAACACCCACCGGTCTACACGCAGGGACTCGCTGGTAAACCTGAACATATCTTCAACCCGGCCAACATCCCGGTGGTGCAGACCAATCGGGGAGGTCAGGTCACCTTCCACGGGCCCGGCCAGATCGTGGCCTACCCGCTCATTGATCTCAAGCGCGCTGGCTATTTCGTTAAAGAATATGTGTACCGCATTGAAGAGGCACTGATCCGTACCCTCTTGCACTTTGGCGTGACCGGGCACCGGGTCGCTGGCGCGCCCGGCATTTACGTGCGTCTGGATGACCCCGCCGGACACGCGCCGCTGGCGAACCGGCCACGCAAACAGGACGCTGGCGCAACAGCGTCTGACCCGGACTTCACCGGCCTAGGCAAGATCGCAGCGTTGGGCATCAAGGTCAGTCGCAATTGCACATACCACGGTCTGGCGCTCAATGTGGCAATGGACCTGGAACCCTTCCAGCGCATCAACCCTTGCGGCCACGTGGCCTTGCAAACCGTGGACCTTTCTACAATCGGCTACTCGGTCAGTTGGCAAGATGCCGCTGACGTACTGAGCCACAAGCTCGTCACTTATCTCGCGCCATAACGCGCAATCACCTGCCCACACACCATGAGCCACAGTGAAGAAACCAGTAACCCGACGGTACGGGACGTCCAAAGCACGGAGGAGTACAACCCTCTGGCCAAACAAAAGGCTGCGGCCAAGCTGTCGCGCATTCCAATCAAGGTGCAGGCCGGTGAAGTGCTGAAGAAGCCGGAGTGGATCCGCGTCAAGGCGGGTTCACCTTCCACGCGTTTTTACGAAATTAAGGACGTCCTGCGCAGCAACAAGCTAGTAACCGTCTGCGAAGAAGCCAGTTGCCCGAACATCGGCGAATGTTTTGGCAAGGGCACGGCCACCTTCATGATCATGGGCGACAAGTGCACGCGCCGCTGCCCGTTTTGCGACGTAGGCCATGGCCGCCCGGACCCGTTGGACGTCAACGAACCCGACAACCTGGCCAAGACCATTGCCCAACTTAAGCTCAGCTATGTGGTGATTACCAGTGTGGACCGCGACGACCTGCGTGATGGTGGTGCCGGCCACTTTGTGGAATGCATCGCCAAGACGCGCGCGCTGTCACCCAAGACGCAAATCGAAGTGCTGGTGCCCGACTTCCGTGGCCGCGATGACCGCGCGCTGGAGATTTTGAAAGCCGCGCCGCCGGACGTGATGAACCACAACCTGGAAACCATTCCCCGTTTGTATAAGGAGGCACGGCCGGGCTCGGACTACCAGTTCTCGCTCAATCTACTCAAGAAATTCAAAGCGCTGTTCCCTGACGTCACCACCAAGAGCGGCCTGATGGTTGGATTGGGCGAGACCGACGAAGAGATTTTGGAAGTCATGCGCGACATGCGTGCGCACAACGTCGAGATGCTGACCATTGGCCAGTACCTCGCACCCTCCACCAGCCATCTGCCGGTGCGCCGCTATGTGCACCCTGACGTTTTCAAAATGTTTGAGGCGGAAGCCTACAAAATGGGCTTCAAGCACGCCGCAGTGGGTGCCATGGTGCGCAGCAGCTACCACGCTGATCAGCAGGCCCATTCCGCTTCAACGAAGTCGTAACCCGCGCGAAGTTCGCGTCAAAGTTACGGTTCAAGCCGCCATCAGACCCGCAATCACACGCCGCAGCCATTGGGAGCCAGGATCGTTGTGAAAGCGCTCATGCCAGTGCTGTTTGACGTCGTATTGCGGTAGCTGGAACGGCACCGGGAAGATCTTGACCGCAGCGCGTCCCTGCAGCACATCCGCCAGTCGCTCGGGGATGGTGAGGATCAGGTCGGTGTGCTCCACCACCAGGGCTGCACCAATGAAGTTGGGAATGTTGAGCGATATCTTGCGCTTGATCCCCATGCGTTGAATCTCCTGATCCAGGATCAGCGGCGCCGCGCCCGAAGAGCTGACAACGGCATGGTGCTCGCTGGCGAATTGCTCCAGCCGCAATTCCTTCTGGATGCGCGGATGACGGGCGCTGACCATGCAGGCAAACTGCTGCGAGAACAGCACGTTCTGGTAGAAGCCCGCTTCCAGCTGGGGCATCAAGCCCAGCGCCAGATCAGCCTCGCCACTCTCTAACAACCTGGCTATGTCACTGGAAAGCGGCAGCACGTCAATGCGGATATGCGGGGCCGTGGTACGCAGTGCTTCCCAGAGTTTGGGAAGGAGCACCAGTTGACTGATGTCCGTCATACAGATGCGAAACAGGCGTTTGGAGGTGGCCGGGTCAAAGCTGTTTTGCTGGCCCATGACTACTTCCAGAGCTTCGAGCACGCCGCGCACCGGGCGCACCAGGTTATCTCCAAAGGGTGTGGGCTCCATGCCGCCGGAGGTGCGCACAAAGAGCGGATCGCCAAAGTGATGGCGTAGCTTGGAAAGAGCCACACTCACCGCCGGTTGGCCCAAGTCCAGACTGACTGCAGCCTCGGTCACGCTGCGCGTCTTGTAGATCGCGTCAAACACCTGCAGCAAGCGGATTTCAATCGTGTCGATGGCCATGTCTTTGAATGGAGTCTTATTCGAATTTCGAATACGCCATATTAAGCGCCTTGCATTGTCACGACAGCAACGGGCTTTTACGCTTGCGCCCTATTCCAACAACGCTGTGGAGACTGCATGTC
This sequence comes from Burkholderiales bacterium, assembly GCA_947447845.1. The sequence continues at coordinate 2,764 of CANFNO010000055.1, forward strand.
CTTACCTGAACTGGGCCGCCTTGAAGACCTGCCCCAAGACTACCGCGACGACCTGACCGCGCAAAACCTGGTGCCTCTGTGGCCCAGTCTGCGTGCCGTGCTGCCACCGGGCAAGCCCACACCGCGCACCCGCGCCACCGCCTGGAATTACCAGGCCCTGCGCCCGCTGCTGCTCAAGGCCGGTGAACTCACCCCCATGGAAAAAGCCGAACGCCGCGTGCTGGTGCTCGCCAATCCCGGCCACGGTCTGGAAAAGATGCAGGCCAGTTCCACCATTTATCTCGGCATGCAACTGTTGCTGCCCGGCGAATGGGCGCCAGCTCACCGCCACACACCGAATGCGGTGCGCATGATTGTGGAAGGCGAAGGCGCTTACACCACGGTAGACGGTGAAAAGTGCCTGATGCAACGCGGCGACCTGATCCTCACGCCCACCGGCCTTTGGCACGAACACGGCCACGACGGCGACAAGCCTGTGGTCTGGCTGGATGTGCTGGACCTGCCCATGGTCTATTACATGGAAGCCTCGTATGTCACCGAAGGCAAGCCCCAGACCGTCAGCGGCGATGCAGCCGGTCTGGCTTACCAGCGCGGTGGCGTGGTGCCCGCGCCCATGTTCGAGCGCAATGGAAGCGCCTTCCCCATGCTGCGCTACCCCTGGGTGGATGTGCGCACCGCGCTGCAAACCCTGGCCCGCACCCAGCCCGAGATCGAGGCCGTGCAAGTCGCCTACATCAACCCCGAAACCGGCGGCGATGCGCAAAAGATTCTGGGCTTCTCGGCTCTGATGTTGCGCCCCGGTGAAACCCTGAAGATGCCGGCCCGCTCCACCGCCATGGTGTTCCACATCATCGAAGGCGGCGCTTCCGTCACGGCAGACGCCAGCAGCTTTGCGCTGGGCGAGGCCGATACCTGCTGCATTCCGGGCTACACGCCGATCACCCTGGTGAACGCTTCTGCGACCGAAGCCTCGTATGTGTTCATGGCCGACGACGCACCGCTGCAGAAAAAGCTCGGCGTTTACGAAGTCCGCAACGCCTAATCAGCGCACCCTTTTTACAGAAACACCCCTATGACCCAATACACCTTCGCCCCCGCCCCCGTGTTCTCTCTGCCCGTTGTGGGCACGGACGCCCGCTTCCCCGTGAAGCGCATCTTCTGCGTGGGCCGCAACTACCACGCCCACGCCGTCGAAATGGGCCGCCCGGTGGACAAATCCACCATGAAGCCTTTCTACTTTCTCAAGGACGCCAGCGCCCTGGTCGAGTCCGGCGCCACCGTCCCCTACCCTGCCGGTACCAGCAACTACCACTATGAAATGGAACTGGTCGTCGCCATCGGCGCTGAAGGTTTCCGAGTCAAAGAGTCAGACGCTGCCAGCCTGATTTACGGCTACGCCGCCGGTCTGGACATGACCCGGCGCGATCTGCAACTGGTCGCCCGTGATCAGGGTCGTCCCTGGGACTTGGGCAAGAACTTCGAAAAATCCGCCGTCTGCACGCCGCTGGTGCCTCAGGGCTCGCTGGGCGTGCTGCAGTCCGGCGCGATTGCACTGCAAGTCAACGGCACGCCCAAACAAACCGCCGATTTGTCGCAACTGATCTGGAACATCCCCGAACTGCTGGCCGACCTGTCGCAGTACTACCACCTGCAGCCCGGCGACCTGATTTACACCGGCACCCCGGAAGGCGTGGGCGCCGTCGTCAGCGGTGACGTGATCACCGGCCAGATCGCGCAAGTCGGCTCGGTACAGCTGACCATCGGCGCCGCCGAGTAAGCCAAAAACCCAAGGAGACAAGATGACACAGCACACTCCCGCCGCATTGCCGGTATTGGTTTCCGGCGGCGGCATTGGCGGCCTGGCCGCGGCGCTGGCTCTGGTGCGCCAGGGTTTTGAGGTCACGGTGTTCGAGCAGGCACCGGAGATTGGCGAAATCGGCGCCGGCATTCAGCTGGGTCCCAATGCCTTCCACGCCTTTGACGCTTTGGGCGTGGGCGACAAGGCGCGTGGCCGCGCGGTCTACACCGACTACATGGTGATGCACGACGCGCTGGACGAATACCAGGTCGGCAAGATCCCCACGGGTGAGGCGTTCCTCAAGCGCTTTGGCAACCCTTACGCCGTGATCCACCGCGTGGACATCCATTTGTCGCTGCTCGAAGGCGCCAAAGAGACCGGGAAGGTTCAGTTCCTCACCAGCACCCGCATCGTGCGCGTCGAGCAGGACGACAACTCGGTGACCGTGTTTGATCAGAACGGCAAGTCGTATAAAGGCCAGGCCCTGATCGGTGCCGATGGCGGCAAATCGGTGGTGCGCCAGCAGTATGTGAACGACCCACCGCGCGTCACCGGCCATGTGGTCTACCGCGCCGTGGTCGAGAAAAGAGACTTCCCCGAAAACCTGCAGTGGAACGCCGCCAGCATCTGGGTCGGCCCCAACTGCCATCTGGTGCACTACCCCCTGCGCGGCGGTGAACAGTACAACGTGGTGGTGACTTTCCACAGCCGCGAGAAGGAAGAATGGGGCGTGACCGACGGCAGCAAGGAAGAAGTTCAGAGCTACTTTCAAGGCATCGCCGCCAAGCCGCGCCAGCTGATCGACCTGCCCAAGACCTGGAAGCGCTGGGCCACCGCCGACCGCGAGCCGATTGGCAACTGGGTCTATGGCCGCGCCACCATCCTGGGCGACGCCGCCCACCCCACCACGCAGTACATGGCGCAAGGTGCTTGCATGGCGCTGGAAGACGCCGTCACCCTGGGCGAGGCCCTGCGCGTCACCCAGAACGACTGGCCCAAAGCGCTGGCCCTGTACGAAAAATCGCGCGTGGCACGCACCGCCCGCATCGTCCTGTCCGGCCGCGAAATGGGCCGCCTGTATCACGCCAAGGGTGTCGAACGTCTGGTGCGCAACAGCCTGTGGAAGGGCCGCACGCCCGAGCGTTTTTATGACGCGATGGAATGGCTGTATGGCTGGAATGTCGGCAACTGCTTGAATACAGAAAAGTAAGCATGCAACTCCATAACTTCTTCCGCAGCGGCACCTCGCACCGCACGCGCATTGCCTTGAACCTCAAGGGCCTGAGCTACGACTATGTGGCTGTGGATCTGCGCAAGAACGCACACCACGGCGAAGACTTCAAGGCGCTCAACCCGCAAGGTCTGGTGCCCACGCTGGTGGACGGTGACTTGGTGCTGTCCCAGTCCGTCGCCATCATCGAATGGTTGGAAGAGCGCTACCCGACGCCCGCGCTCTTACCCACCGACATCAACGACCGCGCCCATGTGCGGGCGCTGGCAGGCATCGTGGGTTGCGATATCCATCCCGTAAACAACAAGCGCATTCTGGACACGCTGCGCGCCTCGTTTGGCGCCGACGATGCCGCCATCAACCACTGGTGCGGCATCTGGATTAGCGCCGGATTCGCCGCACTGGAAGCCATGCTGCAGGCCGACAACAACCGTGGCGATTTCTGCTTTGGCAAGGCCCCCGGTCTGGCCGATGTCTACCTGATCCCCCAGGTGGAAAGTGCCCGCCGCTTCAAGGTGGACCTGACACCGTACCCCGCCATCCTGGCCATCGACAAAGCCTGTAGCGCACTGCCCGCCTTCGCCAAAGCCGCACCCGCTGTGCAGCCCGACGCTTCCTGAATCCCATAAATACCTGAGGAGAACTCCATGACAACGATTACCAAAAGAAACTTCCTGTCCACCTTGAGCGCTGCCGCCCTGCTGGCGCTCGGTGCCACTGCCGCCCAAGCCGCTGAGCCCCTGAAAATCGGCATGGTGCTGCCCATGTCCGGACCCTTTGCCTCCTACGGCAAGCAGATTGAGGCGGGCGCGCGCATCTATCTGGCACAAAACGGTGGCACGTTTTCCGGCCGCAAGGTCGAGCTGATCATCAAGGACGACACCGGTGTGGCGCCCGAGATCAGCAAGCGCGCCGCGCAGGAGCTGGTGGTCAAAGACAAGGTCGACATCCTCGCCGGTTTTGGCCTGACGCCCTCGGCCTTTGCCGTGGCACCGATTGCCACCGAAGCCAAGAAGCCCATGATCGTGATGAACGCCGCAACCTCGGCCATCACCACCAAGTCGGAGTACATCCTGCGCGTGTCACACACGCTGCCGCAGGTGACCGCACCGATTGCCAGTTGGGCGGCCAAAAACAAGATCAAGAAGGTGTTCACCCTGGTAGCCGACTTCGGCCCCGGCCTGGACGCAGCCGCCCAGTTCAAGAAGACCTTCACCGCAGCCGGTGGTGAAGTCGTAGGCGAAGTGCGCACGCCCGTGAAGAGCCCGGACTTCGCCCCGTTCCTGCAAAAGATCAAGGACGCAGCGCCCGAAGCCGTGTTCCTGTTTGTGCCCCCGGGTGAGCAGACCATTGCCTTTATCAAAGGCTTTGCGGAGCGCGATCTGGCCAAGGCCGGCATCCGCATCATTGCGACGGGTGACCTGAGCGATGAGGACATTCTGGACAGCCTGGGCGATGCCGCGCTGGGTGTGGTCAATTCCATGCAATACGCCGAGAGTCACAACTCGCCCGAGAACAAGGCCTTCACCGCCGCCTTTGCCAAAGCCAACCCGACCATGCGCCCCGGCTACATGGCAGTGGCAGGCTTTGACGGCATGCAGCTGATTGCCAAGACACTGGAGAAGACCGCTGGCGACGCCGACGGTGACAAATTCATGGCCGCCGCGAAAGGCATGGCCTGGACCAGCCCACGCGGCCCGATCAGCATCGACCCGCAAACCCGCGACATCATCCAGACCATTTACATCCGCAAGGTGGAAAAGGTGGCCGGCAAGCTCCAGAACGTGGAGTTCGATCAGGTCGCCAACTTCAAAGATCCGGGCAAGCAATAAGCCTGCGACCGTTCCACCACTAAAGCGTTTTCTTTCATGACCGTCTTATTCGATGGCATTGCCTCGGGCATGCTGCTGTTCCTCATCAGCGTGGGCCTGTCGGTCACGCTGGGGCTGATGAACTTTGTCAACCTGGCCCATGGCGCCTTTGCCATGGTGGGCGGTTATGTCTGCGTCACCTTGCTCAATCGTCTGGGTGTGCCGTTTCTGCTGTCGCTGCCGCTGGCCGCACTGGCCACCGCCGCCGTGGGCGTGCTGCTGGAGCGCGTGCTGTACCGCCGCCTGTATGGCGCCACGCATCTGGACCAGGTGCTGTTCTCCATCAGTCTGGTGTTCATGTCCATGGCAGCGGCCAGCTACTTCTTTGGCGCCAACCAGCAGCCTTTGTTGTTGCCGGAGTTTCTGCGCGGCCAGTTCAAGCTACCGGGTCTGGACATGGGCGTGTACCGCCTGTTTCTGATTGTGATCAGCGGCCTGATTGCCTGGGGTCTGCAAGCCCTGGTGAGCGGCACGCGCTTCGGTGCCCAGTTGCGCGCGTCCGTAGACAACCCGCGTGCGGCGCGTGGCGTGGGTATTAACGTGGAGCGCATCTTCACGCTGACTTTTGCCCTGGGCACGGCGCTGGCCGGTCTGGGTGGCGCCATGGGTGTGGAAATGCTGGGACTGGACCCCGGCTTTCCAGTGAAGTACGTGGTGTACTTTTTGATCGTCGTGGCCGTGGGTGGCAGTGGCAGCATCACCGGCTCGCTGGTGGCCTCGTTGATTCTGGGTGTGGTGGACGTGGCGGGCAAATATTACGTGCCTGAGGTTGGCTCCTTCCTGATTTACGCGGTGATGGTGGTGACCCTGGTGTTCCGCCCCCAAGGTCTGTTTGGTCGGATGGCGGCGCGGTAGTTTTATTCGTCACGCCCTTACCTTATGAAGACACTTCTAGACACAGGCCGGCGTGGCACTCCGCTTCGTCCGTGTCCCCCGCCCTGCGGGCTCCTCCTTTACCTACCGAAGCGGAGCGCCACACCGTCCTGTGTCCGCCTACAGGGTGGATGCGCAAAGGGCTTGGGTACCCAGTCGTCGCACGCAAACATGCTGGCCGCCGAGGGCAGCGGGGTGGATGTTTCCGGTAGGTAAAGGAGGAGCCCGCAGGGCGGGGGACACGGACGGAAACGTCTACCCCGCTGACATCGGCCCACACAAAAGTAGGCGCGCGTGCCTGCTTACGAGCCCAGCAATGAACATAGAACAGACACATAGCGTTTCAAGGATTTCCAATGCATAGCCCTTCCCTCGCGCCCTCTACAGCGCCACCAAACGCTGCTGCGGCGTCAATGCCCTCGCTGGCCGTGACGCGGCTGAAAAATGCCGACCGTTGGCAAGCCCCCGAATTCGTGTTCTGGCTGCTGCCGATTGCCGCGTATTTCCTGTTCCCTGACAACCTGGTGCTGCTCACGCAGATGGCGATTACCGCGCTGTTCTGTGTCTCGCTGGATTTGATCCTGGGCTACGCTGGCATCGTGTCACTGGGCCACGCCGCCTTCTTTGGCTTGGGAGCCTACACAGCCGGTTTGCTGGCGGCCAATGGCTGGGGTGAACCACTGAGCGGTCTGCTCATCGCCGCACTGGTTAGCGCCGTGCTAGGCCTGCTCACCAGCCTTCTGGTGTTGCGCGGTGCGGATCTCACGCGCCTGATGGTGACGCTCGGCGTGGCCATGATGCTGTTTGAGCTGGCGAACAAGATGACCTGGCTCACCGGTGGCGTAGACGGCTTGCAGGGCATGGAGGTGAAGCCGGTGTTGGGCATGTTCCGCTTCGACATGGTCGGCAAGACCGCCTTCTGGTATGCGCTGGTCGTGCTGTTCCTGCTGTTTTGGGCCGCGCGCAAGTTGGTGCACAGCCCGTTTGGCCTGGGCCTCAAGGGCATCCGCCTGAACGTGGCGCGCATGCCGGCGCTGGGTGCGCCGGTGAATATGCGTCTGGCTGCGGTCTACACCATCGGCGCGGCCTACGCCGGTGTAGCCGGTGCGCTGATGGCGCAGACCACGCAGTTTGTGGCGCTGGATGTGCTGTCTTTCAACCGCTCGGCCGAGTTGCTGTTGATCCTGGTGCTGGGCGGCTCGGGCAGTCTGTACGGCGCCCTTATTGGCACCGTCGTGTTTATGTCGGCCCACCATGTGCTGTCGGACATGAACCCTGAATATTGGCAGTTCTGGCTCGGTGCTTTGCTGCTGGCGATTGTGCTGTTTGCCCGCGACGGCGTCATGGGCGGCCTGCGCCGTGTTGGCGCGCGCCTGGGCCTGGGTCAAGGAGCCACGAAATGAACTACGTGCTGCAAACCCAAAATCTGGTGAAGAAGTTTGGAGGCTTTGTGGTCACCAATGACGTGAGCCTGAAGGTTGAAGCCGGTGCGCGCCACGCACTCATCGGCC
>CANFNO010000056.1 GCA_947447845.1 Burkholderiales bacterium
TCGTCCTCGCCGCTGACCAGGATCAGACCGCCCGCAAACTGGCGCTCCACCAGGTGGCGCACGAACTCCACGCCATCCATGTGCGGCATGTTGATGTCCATCAGAATCAGTTCCGGCCGGGTGGTCGGTGAGTCCAGTTGTGCCAGGGCGGTCAGACCATTGTCTGCCGTGGCAACAGCTGAGAAGCCCAGGTTTTGCAAGATCCGCCCCAACAGGCGCAGCATGAAGGGCTCATCATCGAGCACCAGAATCTTCAGTTCGGAACAAAGAGGGATGTTGTCAGTTTGCATGGGCCGGATCCCGGTTCTCGATGTAGCGGCTGACGCGCTCGGCTTCCGCGTCGAAAGCTGGTAGCAGTGCCGCAAGGGCTGACGCATTGTTGGCCTTGCCGGCGCGCTCCATGGCATCGCACAGTTCGCCGAGTTGCAGCGCGCCAACGGCACGTGCGGACGACTTGAGCTTGTGCGCCTCGGAGGCAACGATGCCAATCTGCCCTGACGCGTAGGCGTTGCGCAGTTCGGCGGCCATCTGTGCGGCGCTGCTGTGAAAATCGTCGACAAACTGGTTCACCGTCTCTGCGTCGTTGCCAATCAGCGCCTCCAGCACGCGCACGTCCAGGGGCAAATCGTCGATGGCGAGAACTGTTTCAGAGTCGACTTCCAGCACGGCCATTTGCGAGGCTCCACCAGGCTCAGCTTCAGCTTCAGCTTGAGCCTGTGCCTCCGGCTCCGGCTCAGGCGCTAACGCCGCCCGCGCAGAGACGGTCTCGGGCTGCCAGCGCTCCAGCATGGCGCGCAGTTGCGCCAGCTGAACCGGTTTGCTTAAGTAATCGTCCATGCCCACCGCAATGCAGTGCTCGGCCTCGCCCTTGAGGGCATTGGCGGTGAAGGCAATGATCGGGAGGTGGGTCTTACCGGCTTCGGCCTCACGGATCGCGGTGGTGAGCTGGTAGCCGTCCATCAGCGGCATGTGCAGATCGGTGATCAGCAGGCAGTAGGAACCGGACTGCCAATGGGCCAGCGCCTCTTGCCCGTTGTTCACGATGTCGGCGGTGCGGCCCAGCAGCAGGAGTTGTTGCAACATCACTTTCTGGTTGTATTCGTTGTCTTCCGCAACCAGGATCAGGCTGCCATGGCGCCTGGCTTCTTCGTGTGACAGGGGGGCGTGCGCTGTCGGCCTCAGGTTGGGCTGCACCTGCCGGTCCGGCGCTTTGGAGCGGCCCGCAGCAATCGCCACCGCTTCCAGCAAGGCCCGGCGCGTCAGCAAATTGCCGTCCACCAAAACCAGGCCTTCCGCATTCACGCGCGCACGGCGCCGCCTGCCCCGCCCGATCACCGTGAAATGCACTTCCTGATTCGGCCGCACCACGGCGCGCAGGCGTGCCAGCAGGTCCCCATCGCCCACGTCATCGAGCAGCACGATGGCCACTCCGTCCGGACTGCGCAGCAGCCATTGCGTGGCCTGCTCCTCATCGCTGGCACATTCGGCACGCGCATGGGCGTGGCGCAGGTAAACCGCCATGTCATCGGCCAGGCTTTCGGGATGACCAAACACCAGGCAGTTCAAGCCATCCACCTGAAAGGCATCGGCAACGGTGGCCGGTGCTGCACCGGCGACGGCGAAGGGCAGTTGCACGCTGAACACCGAGCCCCGCCCCAACTCACTGCTGACCGAGATATTGCCGCCCATGATGTCGATCAGCTGCCCCGAGATCGCCAACCCCAGACCGGTGCCGCCGAAGTTGCGGGTGGTCGAGGTGTCGGCCTGAATAAAGGCCGTAAACAAGCGCCCGCGCGTGGCCTCGTCAATGCCAATGCCGTTGTCCGCCACATGAAACGCCACCCCGACCTGGCCGTCGGTGCCATGCGTCAGCAGGCTGCGCACCGAAACCCTGCCCAAACGGCCCTGGCCACTGGAAAACTTGATCGCGTTGTTGGTCAGGTTGATCAGCACCTGGCGCAGGCGGCCGGGGTCGCCCAGCAATTCCACCGGAATCTCCGGGTCTACGAAGAGCGTCAACTCCACCGCTTTCTTCAGTGCCATGTGGTTGATAGCCTCGCAAGCGCTTTCCACCACATCCGCCACCGACATCGGGATCGACTCGATATCGAGCTTCTTGGCCTCGATCTTGGAGAAATCCAGAATGTCATTGATCACCGCGAGCAAGGCAAAGGCCGAGTCGTGGATGATGTTGATCATCTCCACCTGTGCCGGGTTCAGGTTGCTCTGCTGCAGCACGTCGATCATGCCGATCACGCCATTCATGGGCGTGCGGATTTCGTGGCTCATGGTGGCCAGAAATTCGGACTTGGCCAGATTGGCCTTTTCTGCAATCTGCTTGGCGCTGGCCAGTTCCACGTTTTGTTCCAGCAGCACATGGGCCAGGCGGTTTCTTTCGGTCACATCACGCGCCACGGCCACCACGCCCTGCAGCGTGCGCTCGCGGTCGTAGAAGGTGGTGGCGTTGTAAGACACCACGGTGATCTTGTTGTCGCGCGCGCGGGTCGAGAGTTCATAGTCGGTAATGGTCTTTTCGGCCAGCACGCGGCGGATGCTTTCTTCGGCGCGCTGCGGATCGGTAAAGCAGGACTTGAAGGGCGCCCCGATCAGCTCGTCACGGCTGCGCCCGGTCAGGGCTTCCATCTGCTTGTTGACGTCGGTGATGTAGCCCGAGGGGTCGGTGGTGATCAGCGCGTCGATATTCGATTCGATCAGCGAGCGCGTATAGAACTGCTGGTCGCGCAGACGTTGATCGAGCTTTTGCCGGTCGGCTTCGATCTGCTTGCGCGCGGTATTGTCGGTACCGATCAACAGGTAGCCGATGATGGCGCCCTCGTCATCGCGCAGGGCTGTGACCGACACCACCGCCGGGAAGCGGCTGCCGTCCTTGCGGATATAGGTCAACTCGTAAATGTCTTCAATGCCGCGCGAGGCCTTGAACACCAGCGCCTCAAAGCCGGGGGTGATCGTGGTGCCCAATTCCAGACTGAGTGCTTCAGCCCGCGCAACCACCTCTTGCGGGTCGGAAATGTCGGCCGGGGTGATGGTGTTCATCACCTCCAGCGCGGTGTAACCCAGCATGCGCTCGGCACCCACATTGAAAATCTGGATCACGCCCCGGGCATCGGTGGCAATGCTGGAAAAGTTGGCGCTGTCGAAAATGGCTTTTTGCAGCGCGCCGGCTTTCAGCAGCGCCTCCTCGGCCTGTTTGCGCGCGGTGTTGTCCGTGCCAATCAGCAAGTAACCGATGATGCGCTCCTGAGCGTCACGCAAGGCCGTGACCGACACCACGGCCGGGAAGCGGCTGCCATCCTTGCGGATATAGGTCAGCTCGTAAATGTCTTCAATGCCACGCGAGGCCTTGAACACCAGGGCCTCAAAACCCGGCGCAATCGGCGTGTCCAGTTCGGCACTTAAGGCCTTGGCACGCGCAATCACTTCCTGCGGATCAGAAATATCGGCGGGGGTGATGGTGTTGAGCACATCCAGCGCGGTGTAGCCCAGCATGCGCTCAGCGCCCACATTGAAAATCTGAATCACACCCCGGGCGTCCGTGGCAATACTGGAAAAGTTGGCGCTGTTGAAAATCGCGTTTTGCAGCGCCCCGGCAGTGCGCAAGGCGTCTTCGGCCTGCTTGCGCGCGGTGTTGTCCGTGCCGATTAGCAAGTAGCCAATGATCGCGTCCGCAGCATCGCGCAAGGCGGTAACCGACACCACCGCCGGAAGGCGGCTGCCGTCCTTTCGGATGTAGGTGAGCTCGTAAATGTCTTCAATCCCGCGCGAAGCCTTGAACACCAGCGCCTCAAAGCCCGGCGCAATCGGCGTATCCAGTTCGGTACTCAGCGCCTTGGCGCGGGCAATCACCTCCTGCGGATCGGAGATATCAGCCGGGGTGATCTGGTTCAGGACTTCGGAGGCGGCATAGCCCAGCATGCGCTCAGCCCCGACATTGAAAATCTGGATCACACCCTTCGCATCGGTGGCGATGCTGGAGAAATTGGCACTGTTGAAAATCGCGTTTTGCAGTGCGCCGGCCTTGAGCAAAGCCTCTTCGGGCTGCGTGCTCGCATGCTTGTCGCGCAGCGTGTTTTGCTTCTGAAGTTCCAACACTTCAGCCGAATGCAGGGCCTCGAGCTGCGACAAGCTCTGCAACTTGCGCAGGGTCTGGCGGCGCGACAAAAAGGACATCAGCCAGACCGCGCACAACGCCACCAACAAGCCGCCAACGGCTAGCCAATAAATCAGCGGCATGTGGTCATTCATCGCGCGTTTTCCTGTTCGTCGTCTGTTGCAGCAAGGCTAAGCCCGAGACCTGCCCATTTCAGTTCGCCATCGCACACAAACGGCATCATTCCTACCCGGGAGCCGTACTGAAAGCACTGAAGTCCGTGTCGGCAATGTCAGCAATGTCCGCACGGTTGCGCCAGGGCAGCCAGACGGTGAAGGTCGAGCCCTGACCCAGCACGCTGTGCAGGGACACGCTGCCACCTTGCAACTCGGCCAGACGCCGCACCATCACCAAGCCCAGGCCGGTGCCCTCGTAACCACGGGCCAGCGTGCTGTCGATCTGCATAAAGGGCTGAAACAGGCGTGCCTTGTCCTGCTCCGAAATGCCGATGCCGGTGTCGCTTACGCAAATCTCCAGGTAGTGGTCCCATTGCGCATGGGCGATCGTGGAACCGGACACACAGCGCGCCAGCACCTGTACCGCGCCACCATCCGGGGTGAACTTGACGCCGTTGGAGAGCAGGTTGTAGAGGATCTGCTTGGTCTTGCGCTCGTCCAGCCAGATCTCGCCATGCGCCTGAAGATCCGGTGCCATCTCCAGGCCCAGCGAAATATGGTGGGCGGCGGCCTTGTCACGTAGCACCTGCAACCCGGCCTGCAGCAAGGGCGCCAGCGGCAATGGCGCCAGACTCAACGCCATCTTTCCCGCCTCAACTTTGGACAAATCCAGAATGTCATTGATCAGCGACAGCAAGTGGCTGCCACTGTTGAAGATGTCGGTCACATAGTCCTGCTGCTGCGCCAGCAATTCGCCCAACAGCCCGTCCTTGAGCACCTCCGAAAAACCAATGATGGCGTTCAAGGGCGTGCGCAACTCGTGCGACATGTTGGCCAGAAACTCCGACTTCATGCGGCTGGCTTCTTCCAACTGCAAATTTTTGGCCTCGATTTCGCGCAAGGCCAGCGCCTCGTGCTGGCGCTGATTCAGCGCCTCCTGTGCCGCCTGCTCCGCGCGCTTGCGCACGGCCTCGGCCTGGCGCTGCGCGGTCAGGGTTTCGATGTGCGCGTTAAAGCCATCCACAAGGGTGGTGATCTCTTCCTGTTTGCTGGCAACCACCAGCGGCAAATGCGTTTTGCCGGGGTTCTCACGCAGGTAGCGAAAGCGCTCGGACACCGCACGCAGAGGCCGCACCACCGCCCTGGAATAGTTGAGCGCCAGCAGTCCAATGCCCGCCAAGCAGACCAGCAACAAAAGCAACCCGGCCCCGGCAATGCGGTTGACCGGGTCGGTGATTTGGGCCAGGGGTGTGGCAAACACCAGCGTGCTGTCGCCCAGGTGCACCACCTCGGAAGTCATGACCACATCGACCCCGTCGAGTAGCAGACGCTTCAAGGGCTCAGGCGAACGCACACGCTGCAATAGTTCCGGCTCCAGCAACTGACCCAGCAGGCGGCGGTCGCTGTGAAACATCAGGCGGCCATTGCGGTCCACCACCAGCATGCGCACGCCATCGTCTAGCGCCACGGCCTGAAAATAGTCGCGAAAGATGGCGTCATTCAGACTGATTAGCAGCACGCCCACGGTGCTGTTCGCGCCGGACTGGGGGTCGTACCGGCGCACCACACGGCTAAGGGTGATGACTTTCTTCTGTGTCGAATTGGTGTTGATGTTGTCTTCCACACCACGCCACCAGGCATTGGCCCCCACCGCTTCACTGGCCGCCACCATGCTGCGCACCGTGGCCAGCGGAACAGCGCTCACGTCCAGCGTTTCGCCGATGTAAAAGTGCTTGCCGCCCAGCGTCATCAGGTCAATGGATACCAGACCCTTGACGCGCCCGAGGTTGCTGAGGATGTAGCCGATCTGGGCCCGCGTGTTGAGCGTGTCATAGGCGCTGCTGGCCTGGCGATCGGCCTCGCCCATGGCCTGGGCGATGTTCTCGTTGCTGGCCAGGTTGGAGGCCAGGTCTTCCACCTGGGTCTGGTACAGCTCCAGATAGGTGGCCATATCCGCCACCACCCGCAGGTTGTAGGCGCTGACCTGCCCCAGCACCACTTCACGCGCGATATGGAAGGTGCTGATGCCAAAGGCCAAAAGCGGCACGATACCGGCCACCAACAGATAGCCCACCAGCTTGGCGGTGATGCTCAGATGCAGTCGCATGTTTTGGCGCGGCAGGTGCGCTCAGGTAATCGTGCTTAGTTCAGGCTCTCGCGCGTGACCAACCGGGTGTCAATCAGCATCACATCCGGCACGGTTTCACCACGCAACAGACGCACGGCCAGTGCCACGCCCTGAAAACCCTGCTCACCGGCCTGCTGATTGACGGTGACCGTTAGCTGACCGGCCTTGACGGCAACCACGGCTTCTTCCAGCGCGTCGTATCCGGCCACCTTGACCGCTGTGCGCTTGCTGTCATGCAAGTACTTCAGGGCGCCCAGCGCCATCATGTCGTTGGCGGCAAAGAGCAGCTTCACCTGCGGCTTGGTCTGAAAGATCTTCTTGGTGACCGCGTAGCCTTCGTCGATCTTCCAGTTGGCGCTCTCGGAGGCCACCAAAGTGATGCCTTTGACATCGGCAAAGGCGCGCCGTGCACCGGCCATGCGCTGCTGCGCGTTGTCGGCGCTGCGAATGCCTTCCAGGATGGCTGCCTGCGTGCCCGGGCGGGCACCCTCGGCAATGAAGTGGGCCGAGGCATAGGCCGCCTTGTCGTTGTCCACGCTGATAAATGGCAAAGGCGCAAGCCCCGCCTCTTGCACCAGTTGCGGAGTCAAACGGTTGTCAATATTCACCAGCTTGATGCCTGCGGCCGAGGCCTTTTGCAACACCGGTATCAGGCTGCTCGAATCCCCCGGGGCAATCACGATGGCATCCACGTGGTCGGCAATCAGGTCGTTGACGATCTGGATCTGCTGCTCGATCGAGGTCTCCTGTGCGGCAGTACGTACCTGCAGGTTGACATGCATTTCGGCTTCGGCGCGGCGCGCGCCTTTTTCCATTTCGATGAAGAACGGATTGGTCAGCGTCTTCATGACCAGGGCGATTTTCAGCACCTTCCCGGCCGGAGCGGAAGCTGCCGCCACGGGATCGGGGGCCACCTTAAAGCTCGCGGGTTTGGAGGATTCGCCGCAGGCCACCAGGGCCAGGGCGATCAACAGCACGGAAAGCGCAGATTTCATGGGAACTCCTTGAAAGGAAGAGAGGTGTTGGGGCGCGGGCTAGAACGGCATCACGCTGCCCACGAGCTTGAGCAACTCGTGGTAGCGAATCGGCTTGGCCAAGTAGCCGTCGCAACCGGCGGCCTCGATCTTTTGCCGGTCGCCATTCATGGCCAATGCGGTCAGGGCAATGATCTTGATGTCGCTGGTAGCGGCTTCGCGCTTGAGCAACTGCGTGGCAGTCAGCCCATCCATACCGGGCAGTTGGATGTCCATCAGGATCAGCCTGGGATGGCGTTCGCGCGCCAGGGCAATACCGGCTTCCGCGTCCACGGCCTGCAGTACTTCGTGACCGGCCACCGTCATCAGGAACACCGCCAATTTCATGTTGGCCGGGTTGTCTTCAATTACCAGAACCAGGGCCATGCTATTGCTCCCGCTGGGCCATGGCCAGACGCACTTCGCTAACAAACTGGTCGTGCTGGAAGCCCGACTTTTCCATCACCTGCTGCACATCGTTGCCCAGTTGAGCGCGCTCCTTGGCACTGATGCTTTGCGCCGTCAGGATGATGATGGGAATGGAGGCCGTGCGCGGATCAAGCTTGAGCGCATCCACCACATCGAAACCGCTGACCTCCGGCATCATCAGATCCAGCACGATCAGGTCGGGCAGCTGGCGCTGGGCCGCTTCGATACCCTCCCGACCGCCAAAGGCGCTGAGCACCTTGAAGCCAGCAGGCGTGAGGTAGTTGGTGAGCAACTGCACCGCCTTGGGGTCGTCATCAATTACCAACAAGGCTTTTGCGTGCGCGGCCTCGCAGGGAAATCCCATGGCGTGCAGGGCCCGCACCAACTCGTCGCGGCCCACCGGCTTTTGCAGCACCTGATTGGCGCCCAATGACAGGCCGCGGCTGCGGTCTGCAATCACCGAGACAATCACAACGGGAATTTTGGCGAACTGCGCCAGCGCGCGAAAGCTTTGCAGAAACTCCCACCCGTTGATGCCCGGCAGGTTGATGTCCAGCGTGACCAGATCGGGCGTCTCGCTGGCGGCCAGTTGCAACGCCGCCTCAGCGGTGGCCGCACGCGCCACCCGGAAGCCCGCGCTCTCCAGCTGCAAGCGCAGCAGTTCGGCCGATTTGTCATCGTCATCCACCACCAAAGCCAGCGGCAGTGTTCCTGCGGTTATGTGCAGCGCGGGCACCGCAACTTGCGCGCCCTGTGGCTCCGCCAAAGGCTCGGCCAGGCCTTGTGCCGAATCCCGCCAGGGTAGCCACACCGTGAAAGTCGAGCCCTCGCCCTGCACGCTGTGCAGCGCCACCTTGCCACCATGAATGTCCGCCAGACGCTTGACCATCACCAACCCGAGGCCGGTGCCCTGGTAGCGCCGCGCCAGCGAGCTGTCGATCTGGCTGAACGGGTGGAAGAGATGCGCCTGGTCGGCGTCGGAAATGCCGATGCCGGTGTCACTCACTGACAACTCCAGATAGTGCGGGTAGCAGCCATGCGGCACTGCCGCGCTATCCACGCGGCGGGCACGCAGCGTCAGCGTGCCGCCGTCGGCGGTGAACTTCACCTCGTTGGACAGCAGGTTGTAGAGAATTTGCTTGACCTTGCGCGCGTCCAGCCAAACCGCGCCGAAAGCGGCCAGTGCTTCGGGCACATCGGTCGCCATGCCGATGTGGTGGGCCAGCGCTTTTTCGCGCACCACGTGCAGGCTCTCTTGCACCAGTGCGGCCAATTGCAGCGGCTCCAGGTCCAGCGTCATCTTGCCGGCCTCGACCTTGGAGAGATCGAGAATGTCGTTGATCAAGGAGAGCAGGTGCGTGCCGCTGGTGAAGATGTCGTCCACGTACTCTTTGTGCTGTGGCGGCAGTTCACCCAGCAGCCCGTCTTTGAGCACTTCGGAGAAGCCGATGATGGCGTTGAGCGGTGTGCGCAACTCGTGCGACATGTTGGCCAGAAACTCGGACTTCATTTTGCTGGCTTCTTCGAGCTGTTCGTTCTTCTGCGCGATCTCTTCGCTGCTGGCGCGCAGGCGCTCGGCCAAGAGTTTGAGGTCGCTGTAGTGGCGCAGGTTGTCCAGTGTCACGCCCAGGGTGGCCGCCAGACGTTCCAGAAAGGCCAGGTCCTGATCGTCCAATGGCGTGCTGGCCGCCAGCACCAGAATGGCCAGGCTGCGTTCCTGATAAATCACCGGCACCATCAGCATCTGCGCCGGTGCGAAGTCGGCAATGCCGGTGTAGAGGCTTAGGCCCGCGCAGTCCAGGCGCTTGGTTTTGCGGTCGGCTGCGGCTTGCCCCAGCAACCCCTCGCCCGGTGTGAAAGACTTGGGCAAGTCGCCATGCAGGCCGTGCGCGGCCTCGCATTGAAAATTTCCGCTCCACTCATCCCACAGGTACAAGGCCGACACCGGCAACGGGTGCTGCTGCGCCAGCAGGGACAGCAGACCCTCCAGAATCACGCCACGCTCAAAACCGTTGGCAAACAAGGCCGCGGCACGGCGCTGGGTTTCGTCAAAGCGGGCCAGCAACAGCATTTGCTGCTCGGAGCGTTTGAATTCGGTCACATCCACATACACCACCAGGCCACCGACAATCGCGCCAGCGGTGTCGCGCATCGGCATGGCA
>CANFNO010000057.1 GCA_947447845.1 Burkholderiales bacterium
CCGCGTTTGCCCCAGGCACCAGCCAAAAAAGCAACGAAGCTTCCCGTTACCAGCAACAGCCCCAAACTGATGGGCCGGGCGTGCAAGACCTGCACGCCATAAAACAAGGGCAACCCGAGCAACAGGGCTGGCAGCAATTGCCAGAACTTACCGCGCTGGGGCGCGGGCTGATCGGGTGGAATGCACACCACGACCCCAATGGATGCGGCGGCGGCCGCAAACGAACCCAGCAGCAGATGGACGGTGCCGGAGATCAGAAGCAGACCGAGTGCGGCTGACAGTCCGTTGCTGACGTAATAGCTTAGTGCGGTACGCAGTGCCAAGCGTTTGTGAAAATTGGAGGCGGGCATTGCGGGCATGGACACAGCATAACGGCAGCCTGTCGCAAGCGCGCTTTGGCGCCCATGCGACAGGGCATTCGACTGCGGCGCGCCAGGCAAACCATCGGCACGGTAGACTGCGCGCCTGATTGACCGAGCACGACACGAGAGACCTTATGCAATACAAAGCCCATTCCGACCGCTACAACGGCACCATGCCTTACCGCCAGTGCGGCAAGAGCGGACTCAAGCTGCCCGCGGTAGCCCTGGGCCTTTGGCATAACTTTGGCGACGCCACGCCATTTCAAGCCCAGCGCGACATGTTGCGCACTGCGTTCGACCTGGGGATCACCCACTTTGATCTGGCCAACAACTATGGCCCGCCCTATGGCAGCGCCGAAACCAATTTCGGCGAGCATATGCGCCGCGACTTCAAACCCTACCGAGACGAGTTGATCATTTCGAGCAAAGCGGGCTGGGACATGTGGCCGGGTCCGTATGGAGTGGGGGGTGGTTCGCGCAAACACGTGCTGGCAAGTCTGGACCAGAGCCTCAAGCGCATGGGCCTGGACTATGTCGACATCTTCTACTCGCATCGCTTTGATCTGGACACGCCGCTGGAAGAAACCATGGGCGCGCTGGCAACGGCCGTGCAGCAAGGCAAGGCGCTGTATGTGGGCATCAGCAGCTACTCGGCGGGTAAGACGCGTGAGGCCGCGGCGATCCTGAAGAGCATGGGTGTTCAGGCGCTGATTCACCAGCCTTCCTACAGCCTGATGAACCGCTGGATAGAAGAAGACCTGCTCAACGCCTTGGAAGAAACCGGCATGGGCTGCATTGCCTTTAGCGCCCTGGCGCAAGGCTTGCTTACCGACAAGTACCTGAATGGTGTGCCTGCCGACGCGCGCATCAACCGACCCGGTGGCGACTCCTTTTCAGCAGACCATCTGAACGCCCAGAACCTCAAGCATGTGGGCGCGCTCAATGAGATTGCCCAGGCACGTGGTCAAAGTCTGGCGCAGATGGCGATCGCCTGGGTGCTGCGCGACGCACGCGTCACCACCGCACTGATCGGCTCCAGCAAGCCAGCGCAAATTGTGGACCTGGTCGGCGCCATGAAGAATCTGGCTTTCACCTCTTCCGAACTGGCCGCGATCGACCAGCATGCGGTGGAAGGCGGAGTTAACCTGTGGTGGAAACCCGCAACCGACCAGCGTCCAGGCTGAGAGTCGAAGCTGTGGCCCCTGACGTGACCCAGCGCGCCCTGCCTGAAGGCGCCAGCAGTAGCGCGCTCCTGCTGGCCTTGGGCGCGATTGTGCTGTGGGGCACGCTGGCCCCTTTGGGCGTGTCTTTGCAGCATGTGCCGCCGTTTTTGCTCACCGGACTAGGGCTGCTGGTGGGCAGCGTGATTGGGTTGCCGCTGTCGGGCTGGAACCTTTCGACCTGGAAGGTGCCCATGCCCACTTTGGCTCTGGGCGTATATGGGCTATTTGGCTTTCACTTCCTGTTGTTCATTGCGCTGCGCCACGCGCCACCAGTGCAAGCCAATCTGGTGAACTACCTGTGGCCACTGGGTATTGTGTTGATGGCGCCCCTGTTCCTGCCCGGCATGAAGCTGCGCAGCCTGCATGTGGTGGCAGCGTTGGTCGGTTTTGCCGGTGCGGCGCTGGCCATTCTGGGAGGGCGTGATGTGCAAGGTGGATTCGCCTGGGGTTATATCCCCGCGATGTGCTCCGCATTTGTCTGGGCCAGTTACTCGCTGCTGAGTCGACGCGTGCCGCCCTTTCCCAACGCCGCCATCGGCCTTTTTGGGCTGGTTTCAGGCCTGCTGTCGCTGCTCTGCCACGCGCTACTGGAGTCTCCTGTCGATCTCAGCTTGAAGGACTGGGGCTTGGTGGTGGCACTGGGGTTAGGGCCGTTGGGGGGCGCGTTTTACCTGTGGGATGCTGCACTCAAACGCGGTGACCCGCGCCAGATTGGCATCCTGTCTTTTTTGACCCCCTTGCTCTCCACACTGGCACTGCTTTGGGTGCGCGCTGAAATGCCTAGCGCGTCGATCATTGCGGCGGCAGTGATGATTGTGGGAGCCGCGGTAATGGGTTCAAGGGTTCGAGCAAACTAAAGCCGCCGATCCCGTACCGGGCTACTGAAGAGGCATCAATCCTGTTTTTGAAGCAGCAACAAAATGCTGGCGAAAATTTACACGCGCGCCATGTGCTGAATCGGGTCTTCGGACTCCAACACCTTTTGCGCCCATGGAACCAGTTTGGCTGCGTCTGACCGCAAGACTTCCTGCTTGACCGCCAGGATCTGTGCCGGGTGCATGGAAAAACTGCGCAAGCCCAGGCCCAGCAACAACCGAGTGAGCGAGGTGTCGCCCGCCATCTCACCGCACACGCTCACATCCTTGCCTTGCGCGCGGCATTCTGCAATGGTGTTGGCCACCAGTTGCAGCACGGCGGGGTGCAGAGGATCGTACAAATGCGCGACAGACTCGTCTGCACGATCAATAGCCAGGGTGTACTGGATCAAATCGTTGGTGCCGATGGACAAAAAGTCGAAGTGCTTAAGAAACAACTTCAGGCTGAGCGCGGCAGCGGGAATTTCGATCATCGCACCCAGCTTTACCGGGCCGTACGCGACGCCCCGGTTGTCGAGCATGGCACGTGCATGGTCGATATGCGCCAGGGTCTGGCGAATCTCACGGGCGTGCGCCAGCATGGGAACCAATAGGTGAACTTGTCCATGGGCCGCTGCGCGCAGGATCGCGCGCAGTTGGGTCAAAAACATGGCCGGGTCAGCCAGGCTCCAACGGATGGCGCGCAAACCCAATGCCGGGTTCAGGTGGGCTGCATCACGTATGGAATCATCCAGTGGCTTGTCGGCACCGACATCGACCGTGCGAATGGTGACCGGCAGTCCCTTCATACCTTCTACCGCACGTTTGTAGGCTTGGTATTGCTCTTCCTCGTCGGGCAACTTGCCCTGACGACCCATAAACAAAAATTCACTCCGGAAAAGGCCCACACCCAAGGCGCCTGCCTTGAGGGCCTGTTCGGCGTCTTCAGGCATTTCGATATTGGCCAGAAGTTGTACACGCTCGCCATCCATGGTCACGGCGGGTGTGTGGAGCAATCGCTGCAGGCGGCCGCGCTCCAGCTCACCTTGGCGCTGCTTAAAACCGTACTCCGCCAAAATGATGGGCGACGGATCGACGATGACCACGCCCGAGTCGCCATCAATAATGACCCAATCGTCCTGGCGCACTAACTGACTGCTGGTGCGTGCGCCGACCACAGCCGGAATGTCCATGCTGCGCGCCACGATGGCAGTGTGCGAAGTGCGTCCCCCAACATCCGTGATGAAGCCAGCAAACACGCTTTGCTTGAACTGAAGCATGTCAGCCGGGGACAGGTCGTGCGCCACCAGCACAAGCGGTACGTCTATGGTGTCATCGAGTAGCAAATCTTGCTGCGACTGCTTGCGGGGATGCCTTTGGTTGTGGCTGACGATGGGCGATCCGGCACCCTTCATGGCACGCAATACGCGCTCGACAATCTGCTCCAGATCGGCCTTGCGCTCGCGCAAATAGGCATCTTCCATCTCATCAAACTGGCGTGCGATGACTTCAAGCTGTGTGGTCAGTGCCCACTCGGCGTTATAGAGGCGCTCGGTAATCCAGTGTTTGACGCCGTCAATAAGCTCCTCATCTTGCAAGAGCATCAGGTGCACATCCAGCATGGCACCGAGCTCATGCGGCGCCTCTTTTGGCCCCATGCGGCTAATGCTCTCCTGCAAGCGACGAATCTCATCGGCCACTGCGTCGCGCCCGGTCCGGACGCGCGCGATTTCTGCGCTAATTTGGGGTGCTTCGATGAAGTAATGGGCGACATCCACTCTGCTGGATGCGACCAGTACCGCGCGTCCTATGGCGACGCCGCGAGATACGGCCAAGCCGTGAATGGAGAAGGTCAATCTGCGGCTCCGGCGCGCCAAATATGGTTGGCTAGGAGCCTCTTCATCGAGCTCATTCGCCCTCTCCAAACTTGTCGGCAATCAGGGTCAGCAAGGCGTCCATGGCTTCCTGCTCGCGCTCACCGCTGGTCTCAAGTTGAACTTCCGAGCCGATGCCAGCGGCCAACATCATCACGCCCATGATGCTCTTGGCATTAACCCGGCGCTCACCGCGCGTCATCCAGACTTCACAAGGGAAAGATCCGGCCAGCTTGGTCAGCTTTGCCGACGCGCGGGCATGCAGCCCCAGTTTATTGACTATGGTCGTGTTGTTGTTGATCATTGATTTTTCTCTGCTGATTCTGGGGCACGGTCACCGCGACTTGCATGATGCTTTGGGTGCCACCGGCTAGCGCACGGGCCGCCAGCACATCCAGTGATTCATGGCGGTAATTCACCGTGCGCAACAGCATCGGCAGATTCACTCCAGCCACCAATTTGGAATGCACGCCGTCGACTACCTTTTGGGCAATGTTGCAAGGCGTGGCACCAAACACATCCGTAAGTACCAAGGTGTTGGGAGTGGCCAATTGCGCCAGCATGAGCAACGCCTGTTCACGCGTCGTGTCTGGCGATTCGTTGGGCGGCACATCCAGGGCCATTACGCCCATTTCTACATCGGGAAACACGTGCAGCACTGCCGCGCGCATAGCGCTTGCTAACGGTGCATGGGCGATGATGAGGATGCCGGTGTTCATAGTTGCGCGGTGTAGTTGCGCTGATTATGGCTTCTTTGCCAGCAGAAAATATAGATACGACAGCACGTAGCACAGGGCATATCCCGTAAGTGCCCCTTGATATGCCGCAGTTTCGCTCCAGCCTTGTGCGCGCAACGCCTCAATCGCCAACCCCACGCCCCATTGCACCGCAAACACGCCGCAGAACACAACCAAGTTGTAAGCCGTCAGCGCGCGCCCTGCCAACTCTGCGGGAAACGCCATACCCACGGCTGGCTGGGCTATGGTGCATACCGTGGCCGTTACGCAATACATTCCCCAAGCCCAAGGGGCGGCTTCGGGCCAAGCTGCTCCACTTGTGGCGAGCAGCAAAAGCGGTGCAAAACTCAAGGGAACGCCCTGCCGCAGCAACTGGTTGGCACCGATTTTGTGTCGCCCGAACCATGGGTTGGCCAGACCCCACAACCAATAACTCACAAGCATTGCAATACTGATCCAGAACAGGCCTGTGGTGGCTTGAACCGGACTAAACCCCGCCACCCGCACCATCCAGGGAACTGCCCACAGCGTTTGAATCGCGACCATTCCGCCATAGCCAAAAAAACCCAGCGGCATCAACCTGCGGAAATATGGATTGCGCCAGATTTCTGCGTAGCCCGAAGGCAGGCTGCCGAGGGCTTTCAAATTCGTCGTTGGGGTCTGCGTCCATAAGGGCAATTGCCAGAGTATCAACAGCACGGAGGCTGTGACCGCAGCAGCCAGCATCAGGAAAATGGGGCGCCAGCCAAAAATCGGCAGCAACCATTGCACTGGCAAGGTGGAGGCAACTGTGCCTAACGCGCCAAGCATCAGCATCCAGGAATTTGCACGCATCAGGGTGTCAGGTGCAAACCAGCGGCGGTAACCCGTCAAGGGTGCCATGAGACAGGCACTTAGACCTATTCCGCACAGGACGCGCGACAACATCAATCCAATGAAACTTGTTGCCTGGGAGAAAGCAACGCACCCCACCATGGCGACGAGCAGCAACATACTTTCTACCCATTTGGGTCCCTTGCGATCGAGCCAGGTACCTAAAGGCAACTGGGTCAGTGAGAAGCCCAGAAAGTAGGCTCCAGCCAAAAGCCCCAGATCAGCGGCGTTAAGAGCAAGTTCTTGGACCAGCGTGGGTGCCAAGGTGGCAGTGATGGCGCGTATCAGTGCGGACAGGAAATAGGCCAGGGCCAGCACTGCGAATACGGCAACAGCCTTTCTTTGGTGTAGCAGGCTCATCCGATGCGCAAGTACTTCACTGCAAGGCACCAAATACTTTGGTCAAGATCGCGCTTCCGTAACCCACGGGGTTCTGACGGATCTTCTTTTCCTCTTCTGAGATCATGAAGAACAGCCCGTCAAGCGTCTTGCCGGTCACGTATTGCTGGATATTCGAATCTTCCTTTTTAAGCAGTCCCAAGTCAGAAGCCTTCCCAGCCAGTTCATTGTATTTATCAGCCAGACCAACTTTGGACGTGGCCTGAGTCACGACCGGCAGAAATTTGACAGCCAATGCCGGTCGGGTCTTGCTGGCAAAGAAGTCTGTCACCGCGGTGTTGCCACCACTCAAAATGCCCTTTGCATCTGTCACCGACATGGTCTGCACCGCCTTGAGCAGCAACTCTTTGGATTGAGGCACAGCAGCCTCAGCTGCCCGGTTCATGGCAGTGAGCAACTCATCCACCTTGGCGCCCTGTCCAAAAGTGCGCAGCAACTGGGCCGCATCGTTGAGATATCCCGGCAGAGGTATGCGCACCTGGTCATTGCCGAGAAAGCCATCTTTTGCTCCGAGCAAACCGACTGCAGAAAGAGCACCCTTTTCCAGCGCGGTCTTGAGGCCTTTTGATGCATCCGCATTCGTCAAATCATCGAGCGTCAAAGCACGTGCTTGCTCCCAGGCAAACGCTGTCAAACCTGCCAACGCCAACAGGGGAATCGAATTGAACTGCCGTCTTTTCATGGGTGTTATCCTTTTTTTGATCAGTACTGATTGTGCCGTCGAGTTCCATCAGTTAGTTCATGGGCATCTGGTTTTATCATGCGCCAATCGCTTTTGAATGAGAACTGTCGAGCCATGGAAAATGTGCCCTCAAGAAATGTCGACATTCATCTTGTCGCCGCGCAGGACGCCGTGCGCTTAAGTGGCATCGACATTCTTTTTCGAGAATATGCAGCCAGTTTGAATGTGGCACAGTGCTTCCAGGACTTTGAGTCCGAATTGGCTGCACTGCCCGGAGAATATGCACCGCCACGTGGCGCGTTGCTACTGGCCACCGTATCAGGCGCGTTTGCGGGCTGTTGTGCCTTGCGCCCACTGGACCACGTGGACTATGCCAATGCTGGCGAAATGAAAAGACTCTATGTGCGACCGCAGTTTCGAGGTCTGGGACTGGGGCGAATGCTAGCCGAAGAAATCTTGAACCAGGGGCGACGCTGCGGATTTACGTGGGTGTTATTGGACACGCTGGATGATATGGAAGCCGCACGCGCTCTCTATGGCGAATTGGGTTTTGAAGACATTCCGCCCTACTACTACAACCCGATTGCGGGTGCCCATTACCTGAAGGTTGCACTCTAAACCGAGACAGAGCGCAAGCTTCAAGCGGCGCGCCGCGGGTGTATCTCGCCCCGGCGCGCGGCAGGCCTATCAGGCCTTGGCTTGTGCCAACAGAGTAGCAGCGTCGCTCACTTCAAACTTGCCTGGACCTTCGTTATTAAGTGTCGCAACCTTGCCGTCTTTGACCAGCATGGAGTAGCGATTGCTGCGCAGTCCAAGACCCTTGCCAGTCAAATCCAAGGTCAAGCCAGTGGCCTTGGCAAAGGTGGCATCACCATCAGCCAACATGCGCACTTTGGTACCGGTCTTCTGGTCACGTGCCCACGCACCCATGACAAAAGCGTCGTTGACGCTGAGGCACCAGATTTCGTCCACGCCAGCCGCCTTAAACGCCTCGTAGGACTCTACATAACCAGGCACATGCTTGGCTGAGCAGGTCGGTGTGAAAGCACCAGGCAATGCAAACAAAGCGATGGTTTTGCCTGCAGTGGCCTTTGCAACATCAACTGCGTTCGGGCCAATGCTGCAGCCTTCGCCTTCAACTTCTGAATATTCCATCAGGGTGGTTGCGGGAAGGGAATCGCCTACTTGAATCATGGAGTGCTCCTATTTGTAAATACCAATGCTGAATCGTTTTCGATTTGGATGTGGCTAACAACAGCATGCAGCGCTTGTTAGGCAAAAAGCAAAACGGCCCACATTGTGGGCCGTTTATCAAAGTCTTGCAGGACCAAAGTCAATAGACTTAAACCGTTGCAGCCTTTTGCACCAGACGGGTCGCAACCCAGTTCTTGGTTTTGGAAATCGGACGGGACTCCGTGATTTCAATCATGTCACCCATCTTGTACTCGCCCTTTTCGTCATGGGCGTGGTACTTGCTCGATTTGCCGACAATCTTGCCGTAGAGCTCGTGCTTGACACGACGCTCAATCAGCACAGTGACTGTCTTGGCACGCTTATCGCTGACCACCTTGCCAATCAAGGTGCGCTTGAGGGATTTTTTAGCTTCCGTCATGTGGACTCCTTATTTGGCCGCAACGCTAGGCGTTGCTTTTGAGGTTGCAGTTTCAGCGCTTTGCTTCTCGACAAGAATAGTCTTGGCGCGAGCAATATCGCGGCGCGCAGAGCGCAGCGTAGCGGTGTTGTTGAGTTGTTGCGTGGCTTTTTGCATACGCAGGCCAAAGTGGGCTTTTTGCAGCGCTTTGACTTCCGTTTGCAGACCGGCAACGTCTTTTTGGCGCAGTTCAGTAGCTTTCATTTCTTAATTCTCCTGATTACTGGCCAATCATGCGTGCCACGAATGTGGTGCGCAGGGGCAGCTTTGCAGCGGCCAGACGGAAGGCTTCACGTGCGAGTTCTTCGGGGACGCCGACGATTTCAAACACGATCTTGCCCGGCTGAATTTCAGCCACGTAGTACTCGGGGTTACCTTTACCGTTACCCATACGCACTTCAGCAGGCTTTTGGGAAATCGGCTTGTCAGGGAACACGCGAATCCAGATACGGCCGCCACGCTTCACGTGACGGGAAATTGCACGACGTGCAGCTTCAATCTGGCGAGCCGTCAGACGGCCGCGGTCGGTACATTTCAGACCGAAGTCACCGAACGCAACCGAGCTTCCGCGGGTTGCGATGCCGGTGTTACGGCCTTTTTGCTCTTTGCGGTATTTCCGGCGAGCGGGTTGCAACATGATTATTCTCCTTTGCCGTCAGCTGCTGCAGCTGGCGCGGCGACTTTGCGTACGCGCTTAACGGCGGGTTTATTGGCATCGGCACCGAGTGCTTCTGCAGGCTTGTCACTGCCATCGGCCGGCGCAGCGTTACCGCCTGCTGGACGACGTGCACCGCGAGGTGCTGAAGGACGATCACCGCTTGGACGGGCACCACCGCGATCATCGCGACGGGGACCACGTGGACGGCGCTCTTCTTCGGAGCGTGGCTCAACGGCTGCCGGCAGGTCATTACGACCCAGCGTGTCACCCTTGTAAACCCACACTTTCACACCGATCACACCATAGGTGGTCTTGGCTTCTGAAGTACCGTAGTCGATGTCAGCGCGCAGGGTATGCAAAGGCACACGGCCTTCGCGGTACCACTCGGTACGCGCAATTTCGATACCGTTCAAGCGACCGGCAGACATGATCTTGATGCCCAGGGCGCCCAAACGCATTGCGTTTTGCATGGCGCGCTTCATAGCACGGCGGAACATGATGCGCTTTTCGAGCTGCTGAGTGATGCTGTCGGCAATCAGCTTGGCATCGATTTCAGGCTTGCGCACTTCTTCGATGTTCACTGCTACCGGCACGCCCAATTGCTTGCCCAG
>CANFNO010000058.1 GCA_947447845.1 Burkholderiales bacterium
ATCGCATATCGCTGTGAAAGGCGTCAACAAAATCTTCGCCAGTGCAGACCGGGAAGTGGTCGCACTGAAAGACATCCAGCTCGAGATTCCGCAAGGCCAGTTTGTCTGCCTGCTCGGTCCCTCGGGCTGCGGCAAGTCCACCTTGCTCAACGCCATTGCCGGTTTTTCGTTGCCGACCAGCGGCAGCATCACAGCAGGTGGCAAAGAGGTCAGTGGTCCCGGTCCGGACCGCGGCATGGTGTTCCAGGAGTACGCACTTTTTCCCTGGATGACAGTGGAAAAGAACATTGCCTTCGGTCTGGAAATCAAAGGGATGGCGGCAGAGAAGATTCAGGAAATTGTGGCCACGCTGCTGGGCAAACTGGGCCTGTCAGATTTTCGCAACCGCTATCCGAAGGACCTGTCGGGCGGCATGCGTCAGCGCGTGGCGATTGCGCGCATCCTGGCGCTGGACTCCCCCATCATGCTGATGGACGAACCCTTTGGCGCACTCGACGCGCTGACCCGGCGCAATCTTCAGGACGAGTTGCTGCGCATCTGGGCCGAGTTGGGCAAGACGGTGATTTTTGTGACGCACAGCATCGAGGAAGCCATCTATCTGGCCGACCGCATTGTGGTGATGACGTACCGACCGGGCACCGTTAAGCGCGATCTGTTGGTCGACCTGCCGCGCCTGCGTGATCCGTCGTCTCCCGCCTTCAACAGCCTGAAGCGCGAGCTGGGTCAGTTGGTGATGGAAGAACAGCAACGGCACCACGATGCCGAGCTGGTGGCGGCGATCGACTGAGCATGCGCAGCACTTCCCCTAACCCGCAGGCGCCGGGCGCATCCACGGCACAGGCTGCGCCCGCACTGCAGCACCTGCGCATCCCCACCGTGCCGGACGCACAACTCGGCCCGGCAGAGGTGGTGGAGGCCATCCGGAAACGGCGCGGCGGCACCCTGCTGAACCTGGATCGCATGTTGCTCAACAGTCCCGCATTTGCCGTGGGCTGGAACGGTTTTCTGGGCGCGGTGCGCAACGCGCTGTCACTGGACGCCAAACTGCGCGAACTGGCCATCTGTGCCGTGGCGGTGCTGAACCGTGCCGAATACGAGTTGCTGCAACATGCGCCGGAGTGGTTGGCGGCAGGCGGCACACAGGCACAATTGGAGCGCTTGCAGGACTATGATGCTGCCCTGCAGGACGCCACGCTATTCGATGAGGCAGAGCGCGCCGTGTTGCAATTGACGTTGGAGATGACGTGCAACATACAAGTCAGCAATGCTTGCTTTGGTCGTGTACAGCAGGTGCTGGATTCCACGCAGGCGCTGGTGGAACTGGTGGGGGTGATTGCGGCCTACAACATGGTGTCGCGCTTTTTGGAAGCGCTGCAGGTCAGGCCGGAATAAGGCTTGCGCGAGGGCCGAATGCACTTGCTACGAACAATTCAAAGTCGGGAGAACGTGCGGCCTACCTACCATGGCGTTTGATCGTCCATGTGGCCGATCTACCCATTTCTTGAGGAGCGCGCCCTACCATGCACCACCATCCAATGCTTGCCTCCCTGCGAGGCAGCGACACCGGCAAAGTCGTCAGTGCCCGCCAGGCCGTTCAACTGATTCGCGATGGCGACACAGTCGCCACGGGCGGTTTTGTCGGCATCGGTTTTGCCGAAAATATTGCGGTGGTGCTGGAAGCGCTGTTTCTGCAGGAAGAGCGGTTTGAACTGCAGGCGCTAGGTCATCCGCGCGACCTCACTCTGGTGTATGCCGCCGGTCAGGGCGATGGCAATTTGCGCGGACTTAACCACCTGGGGCATGAGGGCCTGGTGCGCCGGGTGATAGGCGGCCATTGGGGGCTGGTGCCCAAGCTGCAGCAACTGGCGGTGGCTGACCGCATAGAAGCTTGGAACCTGCCACAAGGCGTGATCTGCCACCTCTACCGCGACATTGCTGCAGGCAAACCCGGCACCCTGACGCGCGTGGGCCTGGGCACTTTTGTCGATCCCCGCTTAGGTGGCGGCAAGCTCAACGAGAAGACACGTCAGTGCGGCGTGGACCTGGTGCGCGTGATGGAGATCGATGGCGAGGAATATTTGTTCTACAAGGCCTTTCCCATCCACGTGGGCATCATCCGTGGCACCACGGCCGATCCGGACGGCAACATCACCATGGAGCACGAGGCGCTGACGCTGGAGTCGCAAGCCATTGCGATGGCAGCGCACAACAGCGGCGGCATTGTGATTGCGCAGGTCGAACGGCTGGCTGAGCGCCACGCCCTCAACCCGCGTCAGGTCAAGATTCCGGGCGTGCTGGTGGATTGCGTGGTGGTAGCCGAAAAGCCGCAGTACCACTCGCAGACATTTGCTGAGCCCTACAGTGCAGCGTTTGCCGCCGAGTTTCGTGTGCCCATGCGCGCAGCGCCTGCGCTGCCGCTGGATGCGCGCAAGATCATCGCGCGCCGCGCCGCGATGGAGTTGCAGGCCAACGATGTGGTGAATCTGGGAATCGGCATGCCCGAAGGCATAGCAGCGGTAACCGCTGAAGAAAAGATAACTGACCTCATCACGCTGACCACCGAGCCGGGTGTGATCGGTGGCAACCCCGAAGGAGGGCTCAACTTTGGTGCAGCCACCAACACGCAGGCCATTCTGGACCAACCCAGCCAGTTTGACTTCTACGACGGCGGCGGTCTGGATATTGCCTTTCTGGGTCTGGCCCAGGCCGATCGCGCGGGCAACCTCAATGTTTCCAAGTTCGGCCCCAAGCTGGCCGGTGCGGGCGGCTTCATCAACATCAGCCAAAGCGCACAGAAGGTGGTTTTTGTCGGCACCTTCACGGCCGGCAAGCCCGAACTGAAGGTCAAGCGCCAAGGCCTGCATTTTGACGCGGATGGTGGAGAAAGGAAGTTTGTACTGGAGGTGGAGCACCGCACCTTCAGCGGCAGCCATGCAGCGGCAAGCGGTAAGACGGTGCTCTATGTCACCGAGCGTTGCGTATTCCGTTTATGCACGTCGGGGTTGGAGCTGATAGAGATTGCGCCCGGTATGGATTTGCAACGCGACATCCTTGACCACATGGACTTTGTGCCCGTGATGAACCAGCCGCCGGTGCTGATGGATCGGCGCATTTTTCGCGAGGTGCCCATGGGTTTGCGCGCCCAGCTGCTGGAGATGCCGTTGGAACAACGCGTGCATTACGACAGGAAAAAAGACCAGTTGTTTGTAAATTTTGCGGGCCTGCATGTGCGCACGCAAGAGGACGTAGAGCATATCGCCCGGGTCGTGGAGAGTTGCCTGGCTCCGGTGGGACACAAGGTAGTGGCCATTGTCAATTACGACCGCTTCAGCATCGCCCCCGAATTGGTGGATGCCTACGCGGTCATGGTGAAAACCTTGGTGGAGCGCTTTTACAGCGAGGTCACCCGCTACGCCCACAGCAGCTTCCTGCGCGCACGGCTCGAAGCGGCGCTTGGCAAGCGGCTGCCGGACACCCATATCCATGCCACGCAAAGTGAAGCCCGCAAGGGGCTGCAAGGGCGCCCTTAGCTTTGGTGCTTGCTGGCGCTATATTCCCAGCGACGCAAAGGCAGTGACTTCACTGTCGTCGTGCCTTTGCATGAATTCAAAAAACTGTGCTGCGGGCATCGGGCGTGCAAACAAATAGCCCTGACCTACGTCGCAGCCCAAGGCACGCAGCACCGCCAGTTGCTCAGTCGTTTCCACCCCTTCGGCAATCACTTTCAAGCCCAGTGCACGCCCCATAGCGATGACGGCTGTGCAGATGGCCAAGTCATCTCTGTCATCGGGTAGGCCGCGTACAAAGGACTGGTCGAGCTTCAGGTTATCTAGCGGCAAACCCTTGAGTTGGCTCAGGCTGGAGTAACCGGTGCCAAAGTCATCCAGTGCCAAAACAACACCCACATTCTTGAGTCGGTCCATGGTGGCAATCGTGATGGCCGCATTCTGCATGATGGAACTTTCCGTCAGCTCCAGTTCCAGGCAGTTGGCCGGCAACGCGTGGGTATACAGGGTCCGCTCGACGTCCGCGAGCAAGCTGCTTTTCTGAAAATGCACGGCGGGCAAATTGATGGCGATGGGAATCGACACCATGCCCTGCTCTTGCCAGTTGATGTTCTGGCGGCAGGCCTCCTGCATGACCCAGTCGCCCAGAGCGACGATCAGGCCGCGTTCTTCTGCCACCTGAATGAAGTGGTAAGGCCCCACCAGGCCGCGCGTGGGATGCTGCCAGCGTATCAGGGCCTCGGCGCCGGTGATGTGCCCACTTTCCAAATCCACCTTCGGCTGGTAGTACAGCACGAACTGGTTTTCATCCAATGCCCGACGCAAGTCGCGCTCCACCAGCAATATGTCCAACGCGCGTTCGTTCATACCTGCGGCATGGAATCGGTAGCGACTACGCCCTTCCTTCTTGGCGTGTGACAACGCCACATCAGCGGCCCGTAACAACTCGGCTACGTCTTCCCCATCGTCCGGATAGATGGCAACCCCCACACTGGCAGAAATCGAAAGGTCATGGCCGTTGGCCTCGATGGGCTGACCCGAGAGGACCTTTTGAGCGCGCTCAATTGCAATCACGAGCTGCTCCAATTCCAGCGTGTTGCCGGTCAGGGTGACGACAAACTCATCGCCCCCCATGCGGGCCGTGATGTGGCCCTCGCCAAAAGCTTCTTTCAGGCGTTTGCCCACCTTGACCAGGACGGCATCGCCAAGTTGGTGTCCCAATGACTCATTGATCTCTTTGAATCCGTCCAGCCCCAGGCAAAGCACCGCACACTTTTGCTCTCCGCCGCGCAGGGACGCGAGCAGTTGCGTCAATTGCCTGGACAGGCTTTCCCGGTTGGGTAAGCCGGTGAGTGGATCGTGCAACGCCTGGTGCGCCAGCATGGCTTCATGACCGCGGTTGACCGCTTGCGCCTGGGTGCGCAAGGTGAAGTCGGCGCGTCGCACGATCAAATATAAAAACCCATACAGCAGGCTCAGGCTGCCCAGTACCACCCCGACAATTTCCCAGGATGTCTGGTTGAGTTCTGCCACATAGTCCGTGACGTCGGAATACACCTCGAACACCCCTTCAGGCGGCAGGCTATCGTCGGCGCGAATTGGGATATAGCTGGAGATCAGGTTGCGGTCGTTGATGACTTTTTCGAACGAATCGAAATGGTCACGAAAAGCAATCTCGCTGACCACCTTGCCGGCAATGGCGGCTTGCACGCCAACGTCATCGCTCTTGTCTTCACCAATCTGCCTTTCGTCGGTGGAAAAAACTGTCAGGCCGTGCAAGTCGTAGATCTTGACCTTGACGACCGAGAGTCCCTTCATCTGCCGCAGCACATCGGCGCGCATCAGGGCCACTTCGGGGTTGGTACGTAGCTCTTCTTTGCTTAGCTTGCCCGCTCTTGTGACGTAGGGCGCATGCCGGGGCCACAAAGTGCTGGCAAATATTCGGGTGATGGCGACGTTGTCATGCGTCTCATGCTGTTCGAGCGCCTCGGTAGCGAAATCCCGATAAAAGTACAGCAGCGGTGCCAATACCAACAATACGCCGAGCAAACTGGTCAGCGCAAAGTAACGCACCAAGCGAAACTTCTTGTGTTCGGCCTTGGCCTTAGCCCTTCCCTGGAGACCGGCATTTGCCGAATGCGGAGATGTGTCGTTCATTGAAGCAATTGATTTTGGACACATTCTGCACTGCCAATAGGGAACTTGCTAGGTAACCCGGCATTAATTGCCCACAACGACCGGGGCATCCTGGGCTAGCGTTTCAAGGATCGGGCAATCCGGTCTGTCGTCGCCGTGGCAGCCATGAACCAGCCGTTCCAATGTGGTTTTCATTGCCAGCAGTTCTTGTGCTTTTTCCTCCAGCGCATGGATATGCGCTTCGGCCAGCGCCTTGACCTGGCGACTGGGCCGCGCGCGGTCTTGCCACAGGCCGACCAGCTCGCCGATTTGCGCCAGAGAAAAACCGAGGTCGCGCGCATGGCGCACAAAGTTCAGGGTGTGGATGTCGCGCGCTCCATACAGGCGGTAACCGGCCTCAGTACGCGTGGCCGCCGGAATCAAGCCGATACTTTCGTAGTGGCGGATCATCTTGGCCGACACGCCCGAGGCCTGGGCTGCCTGCCCAATGTTCATCATTTCCATGGCTATGTTCCTATTTGGACTGGGAGTACTTGCAATATACCCCGTGGGGTATATAATGCCATCCATTCCTTCAACACTTTTGATTGTGAACCGCCATGAGTACCTTTGACCATACCGGCCTGATCCAGAACATCAATGCCAACCTGGCGCCACTGCGCAAAGCCCAACCCGACGCCATGCAGGCCTTCGGTCAACTAGCGCGCGCCGCCATGGCCGAGGGCGCAGTGAGTGCCAAGAACAAGGAGTTGATGGCGCTGGCCATTGGAATCACCCAGCATTGCTCGGGTTGCATTGGCTTTCACGTCAAAGCACTGATCAAGTTGGGTTGCACCAAGCAGGAACTGGAAGAAATGCTGGCCGTGTGCATTTACATGGGCGGTGGCCCAGCCCTGATGTACACCGCCGAGGCGCTGGCCGCCTTTGATGCCATGTCCGCCCCCGTAACTGTCTGAGGTATCCGCCATGAAAACCGCACACGATTTAGTAGCTGAAGCAAAGGCACGCGTTTCTGAAGTTTCTGTCGCTGAAGCCGAGCAGGCCATTCGTAATGCCAGCGTGCTGGTGGATGTGCGCGAGGCCGATGAATTCGCCGCGGGTCACCTGCCCGGTGCCGTGCACATCTCGCGCGGCATGCTGGAGTTTCGATTCAGTGGCATGCCAGCGCTGCAGTCGCGCGATATCAAGGTGGTGCTGTACTGCAAGACCAGCGGCCGCGCCGCCTTGGCCGGTGCCGTCTTGCAGGATATGGGCTACTTGAATGTGCAGAACATTGCCGGTGGCTTTGACGCCTGGGTGGCAGCGGGCAAGCCGGTTGCCAAACCGGATACACCTTCTTTTGATTAGTGGGCGTCTGCCTGCTTGGCCGCGGCAACGGCCTCTTCCGAGCCACCGTCGGCTCCATTGAAATAGAGATTGAGCAACAGCGCTGCGATCGAGGTCAGCAGAATGCCGGACTCGATCAGCGGGTGCAGGCCATGCGGCATCCACTGCTTGAAGTTAGGTGCCACCAGCGGAATCATGCCCACGCCAATCGACACCGCCACTACGAAAGCGTTGTTGCGGTTGGACTTGAAGTCCACCCCGGCCAGAATGCGGATGCCAGTGGCCGTCACCATGCCAAACATCACCAGTCCCGCGCCACCCAGCACCACCGTGGGCAGCGACTCGACCAGCGCCGCCATCTTCGGCAACAAGCCCAGCACAATCAGAATCAGGCCACCGGCCACGCAGACAAAGCGGCTCTTCACGCCGGTCACCGCCACCAGCCCCACGTTCTGCGAGAAGCTTGTGTAGGGGAAGGTGTTGAAGATGCCGCCGATCAGCGTGCCCAGGCCATCGGTGCGCAGACCGCGCGTCAGTGCCCCTTGATCCACCTTGCGGTCGGTCATCTCGCCCAGTGCCAGAAACATGCCGGTGGATTCGATCATCACCACGATCATCACCAGCGTCATGGTCAGAATCAGGATGGGGTCGAACACTGGCGCTGCGATGCCAAAGGGCAGCACCATTTCAAACCAGGCGGCTTTGGCGACTTTGTCGAAGTTCATGAAACCCATCGCCACGCTAACCGCGCCGCCCACCACAATGCCCAGCAGCACCGAGATGTTGGAGATAAAGCCTTTGCCGTATTTGGCAATCAGCAGGATGGAGGCCAGCACCAGCGCCGCAATACCGACGCCGCTCAAGTCGGCATATTTGGGGTTGGGCACGCTGGCTGCCAGCGCCAGGCCCTTGGGGATGGCTGGCACGTTGCTGCCCGCTGCGCTGGATGCTGCGGCCATATCCGCCAGCCACTTGGCATGGTCCGGGTTCACCACGCTGGGCGCGGTGGGGCCAAACGGGTTGCCGAAGATCCAGTTGATGCCTACGCGCATCAGGCTGATGCCGATTACGGCGATGATGGTGCCGGTGACCACCGGTGGAAAGAATCGCAGCATGCGGCTCACCAGTGGGGCAATCAAAATCGAGATCACCCCTGCGCCAATGATGGCGCCAAAGATCAGCCCCGCACCCTCCACGCCCGGTGTGGCACCTGCAATCGCCACCATGGGCGCCACCGACGCAAATGTCACGCCCATCATCACCGGTAGCCGGATACCAAACCATTGCGTGGCGCCAAGCGACTGAATCAGCGTGACCAAGCCGCAGCAAAACAGGTCGGCCGAAATCAGCATCGCCACCTGCTCGGGGCTGAGCTTGAGCGCGCGCCCAACGATCAGCGGTACGGCCACCGCTCCAGCATACATCACCAGCACATGCTGCAAGCCCAGCACACCTAATTTGCCGGTAGGCAGGCGCTCATCAATGGGATGAACCGAAGTGTTTGAGGTCATGGATAGCCCTTTGCGTCAAAAAATTGTATACAAAAAGTGTATACAACTTTCGCGGCAACTGGCTTCGGGCTAACCCCTAGGCCTGTATCAACCCGGTAGCCGCCAGCATCCAGAGCGTGCCAAACACAAAAGGCAGTGCCTTCGCTGCCCAATTGCCACGGTGCGCCGTGGTGCTTTGCGGCGTGAGGTGGCAGAGCCTGTCTAGCCCTGCTTTTTCATAGGCGGTCTCAATGGCCCGGGAGGCGTCGAGGGCAGCAAAAATGCTGATCCCAATCACCGCAGCCACCGCCATGCCAAACACCGGAAATCCGTAAACCAGCCAGCGATGCTTGTCGATGGTCAGCGTGCCGTAGGCGGTGAACAGCAAGCCCTGCGACAGGATTAGCCACATCAGCCGGTGGTTGACTAGGTTGTCCTCATGCGTCCACTGCTCACGCAGGGCGTGATAGAGGTCCCAGTCGGGGAGCTTGTCGTTCACTTCGCCGTAGGCATCACAAACTCAGCGCCCTTGCCGATGCTCTCGGGCCAGCGCTGCATGATGGACTTTTGCTTGGTGTAGAAACGCACACCTTCTTCGCCGTAGGCGTGCATGTCGCCAAACAGGCTCTTCTTCCAGCCACCAAAGCCATGCCAGGCCATGGGCACCGGGATTGGCACGTTGATGCCGACCATGCCGACCTGGATGCGGCGGCTGAATTCGCGGGCCACATTGCCGTCGCGGGTGAAGCAGGAAACACCGTTGCCGAACTCATGGGCGTTGATCAGGTCCACGGCTTCGGCCAAGTCCTTTACGCGCATGCAGGACAGCACCGGGCCAAAGATTTCTTCCTTGTATATGCGCATGTCGGGGGTGACGTTGTCAAACAGCGTGCCGCCCATCCAGAAGCCGTTGTCGCAACCAGCACCCGCAGCAGCACCGCTGAACTCGCGTCCGTCGTGCAGCAGCGTGGCGCCTTCCTTCACGCCTTGTGCGATGTAACCGGTGATGCGGTCATGCGCCAATTGCGTCACGATGGGGCCCATCTCGGCGGCCAGGTTCATGCCGTCCAGCACCTTCAAGGTCTTGGTGCGTGCCAGCAGCTTGGGCATCAGGCGCTCGGCCACATCACCTACCAGCACGGCAACGCTGATAGCCATGCAACGTTCACCGGCGGAGCCGTAACCGGCACCGATCAGCGCGTCCACCGCCTGGTCGATGTCTGCATCAGGCATGACCACCATGTGGTTCTTGGCGCCGCCCAGAGCCTGCACGCGCTTGCCGTGGTGGGCACCGGTTTCGTAAATGTGGTTGGCAATCGGTGTGGAGCCGACAAAGCTTACGGCCTTCACATCCGGGTGGGCAAGGATGGCATCGACCGCTTCCTTGTCGCCCTGCACCACGTTGAACACACCGTCCGGCAGTCCGGCTTGCTTGAACAGGTCAGCAATCAACAGGCTGGGGCTG
>CANFNO010000059.1 GCA_947447845.1 Burkholderiales bacterium
CGCGCCAACCGGCTCAATTACAACGTGATCGAAGGGCAGAACGACCGCTTCGGCATCATCGCCAGCGGCAAGGCGTTTAACGACACGCGCCAGGCTTTGCTCGATCTGGGGCTGGATGACGCGACCTGCCAACGCATCGGCATCCGCCTGCACAAGGTCGGCGTGGTCTGGCCGTTGGAGGCCCAGCTGACGCGCGAATTTGCCATCGGGCTGCAAGAAATTCTGGTGGTGGAGGAGAAGCGCCAGGTTATCGAATACCAGCTCAAAGAAGTGATCTACAACTGGCGCGCCGATGTGCGGCCCACGGTCCTTGGCAAGTTTGAAGCGGTGGACACCGAGGATCGCTACGGTGCGGGTGGCGAATGGTCGGTGCCCAATCCGAGCGCCCACACGCTCTTGCGTGCCAATGCCGACTTGAACCCGGCCATCATCGCGCGCGCCATCGCACGGCGCATCAAGAAGTTGGGGTTGGATGCCGACACCACGGCGCGCATCGACGCGCAACTGGCGATTCTGCAGGCCAAAGAGCAGGCCATGCACGCGATCGAACTCACAAGCGGCAAAGGCCCGGAGCGCCAACCCTGGTTTTGCTCCGGCTGCCCGCACAACACCTCGACCAAGGTGCCCGAGGGCTCGCGCGCCATGGCGGGCATTGGCTGCCATTTCATGACGGTCTGGATGGATCGCGCTACCGTGGGCTTCACGCAAATGGGCGGCGAGGGCGTGCCCTGGGTGGGGCAACAACCCTTCAGCAACGACCAGCACATGTTCGCCAATCTGGGCGACGGCACTTACTTTCACAGCGGCCTGCTGGCGGTGCGCCAGAGCATCGCTGCGGGTGTGAACATCACCTACAAAATTCTTTATAACGACGCGGTAGCCATGACCGGCGGCCAGCAAGTGGGCGAGCGCCCCGAAGGCCATAGCGTGGTGCAGATCGCGCAAAGCATGCGCGCCGAGGGTGCGCAAAAGATCACCATCGTCACCGATGAGCCGGAAAAATATGACGCGGTGAAGGGGCTGCCGGAGGGCATTGCCATCCAGCACCGTGACACGCTGGATGCGGTGCAGCGCGAGTTCCGCGAGATCAAAGGCACGACCGTCATCATTTACGACCAGACCTGCGCCACCGAGAAGCGCCGCCGCCGCAAGCGCGGCACGCTGGTTGATCCGGCCCGCCGCGTGGTCATCAACGAACTGGTCTGCGAAGGCTGCGGAGACTGCGGCGTGCAAAGCAACTGCGTCAGCGTGGAGCCGCGGGAGACCGAGCTGGGCCGCAAGCGCCAGATCAACCAGAGCAGCTGCAACAAGGACCTGTCTTGTGTAAAGGGTTTTTGCCCGAGTTTTGTGACGGTGGAAGGTGGCAAGCTTAGGAAGCCCAAGGGCGCGGCGGGTACCAGCGCCGGTACTTCTCAGTCTGCGGCATTGCCCGATTTGCCAGCACCCGTGATTGCAGACCTGGCCAATGCACCCGGTGGCGTCTGGGGTGTGGTGGTGGCTGGTGTTGGCGGCACCGGCGTCATCACCATTGGCCAGTTGCTGGGCATGGCGGCGCATCTGGAGGGCAAAGGCATCGTCACCCAAGACGCTGGGGGTTTGGCGCAAAAGGGCGGCGCCACCTGGAGCCATGTGCTGATTGGCGAAACACAGGACAGCATTCGCACTACACGCGTGGGCATGGCCAGTGCCGACCTGATCATTGGCTGCGATCCGATTGTGGTGGCGGGCAAGGAAACGCTCTCGCGCATGCGCAGCGGGCGCACCCATGTGGCGCTGAATTCCAACAGCACGCCGACAGCAGGATTTGTAAAGAACGCCGATTGGGTCAATCCAGGCGAGCAGTGTTTGCTGGACATCGCCCAAGTTGTCGGCCAGGACCATCTGGGCACGTTTGACGCGGATGCGCTGGCCGTGCAGGTGCTGGGCGACGCCATTTACACCAACCCGATGATGCTGGGTTACGCCTGGCAAAAGGGCTGGGTCCCTTTGCAGCGCGCGTCCCTCATGCGCGCCATCGAACTCAATGCCGTGGCCGTGGATAACAACCGCACGGCCTTTGATTGGGGTTGTCGCGCGGCTGTCGACCCAGGCGCCGTGCAGCGCACGCTCAAACCCGCACAGGTCATTGCCTTCACGCCCCGCCGCAAGGCGGGCAAGGAGACGCTGGATGCGATGGTGCAGTTTCGTGTCGATTTCTTGACCCAGTACCAGAACGCGGCCTATGCCGAACAGTACCGGGGTTTTGTGGACAAGGTGCGCGTGGCAGAGGCCGCATTGGGTGCTGCCGAATCAATGCCATTGAGCGAGGCCGTGGCCCGCTACCTGTTCAAGCTGATGGCCTACAAGGACGAATACGAGGTGGCCCGTCTGCATAGCGATGCAGGCTTTGCCGCGCAGGTGCAAGCCCGGTTTGAGGGCGACTACCAGCTTAACTACCACCTGGCTCCCCCCTTGTTTGCCAAACGCAATGAAAAGGGCGAGCTGCAAAAGCAGAAGTTTGGCGCCTGGATGGGCAGCGCGATGCACATGCTTGCCAAGCTGAAGTTTCTGCGAGGCAGCGCCTTGGACGTTTTCGGCCGCAGCGAAGAGCGACAGGCCGAACGCGCCTTGATCACCGAATACCGCGAAGCCATCGAGGCCATGCTGCCCACGCTAAAGCCTGTCAATCGCGATGCCGCCACCGCCTTTGCCCGCGTCCCCGAGCAAATCCGCGGCTTCGGACATGTCAAGGCGCGGCACATGACTGCTGCCCGCCAACAATGGGCGCTGTTGCTGGAGAGGTATTTCCAGCCGCAGGTACAACGGGCCTGAAGCGTTTGCGCATCACAACCGCTACACCCCAGGACGCCCAAGCCATCGCGCAGGTGCACGTCCTCGCCTGGCAAGGCGCCTACCAAACGCAACTGGCTCCGGAGTTTCTGGACGCACTTTCGGTGGATGAGCGCTCGGCCATGTGGAGCGCATGCGTCGCCCAGGGCGAGCCAGAGCTTCTGCTGTGCAGGCTTGCGGACCAGCTGTGCGGCTTTGTCGCGTTTGGCGCCTCGCGCGATGCAGATGCCGCGCCGGGCGTGGCCGAGATTCATTGCATCAATTTTGCACCAGCGTATTGGGCCAAAGGGATGGGTAAAAAGCTGATGGAAGCGGCGTGTGAACGCCTCCTTGCACATGGCTACCAGCATGCCACGCTGTGGGTCATTGCCGACAACGTACGAGCCTTGCGTTTTTACCGTTCCCTCGGCTTCGAAGAAGAAGCGGCTTCCTGCAAATCATTTGTGCTGGGTGGGCGCACCGTGCAGGAGGTTCGCTACGCCCGCGCTTTAGGCTCGACTGTCGTGAGCAATTGAAGAACTCCCTAACGCGGCCAAACTCCTGGGGGAAAACTGCGTGTTTCCACGATGGCGCGGGACACTTGACCGGTTTGCCAAGGCGTCCGCCTTATGCCCGCACAATGCCAGGGCTTCCGCTTGGGCCTTCCCGCCAGATGTGAAACGCCGCCCCCGTACAATTGCAGGTTGACCCTCACCCCCGGGTGCGCTCCGTCGTGGGCCTCCGGCAGGGTGGTTTTGTCCCGTTTTTCCCTATTTGTGGAGTTTGCCTGTGTTCATTTCTTCTGCCTTTGCCCAAACCGCCCCCGCTGCCGCCGCTGGCGGCGACATGCAATCCACTCTAATGAGCATGCTTCCGTTGGTGCTGATGTTTGTAGTGCTGTATTTCGTCATGATCCGTCCCCAGATGAAGAAGCAAAAGGAAGCCAAGGCCATGATCGATGCGCTGGCCAAGGGTGACGAAGTGGTCACCGTAGGCGGCATGCTGGGCAAAGTCACCAAGCTCAATGACAACAGCCTGAGCCTGGAAGTTGCCAACGGCGTGGAAGTGCAAATTCAGCGCAACGCCGTGGTGCAAGTGCTGCCCAAAGGTTCCATCAAGTAATCTCCCTCAACTTACTCTGGCGCGATCATGAACCGTTACCCGGTATGGAAATACGCGATCATCCTGATCGCGCTGTTGGTGGGTGGGCTGTATGCCTTGCCCAATTTGTTTGGTGAATCCCCGGCGGTGCAGGTCTCTGTAGCCAAGGCTGGCATGCGGTTGGAAACTGCGTCACTTACCCGTGTGGAAGACGCGCTTAAGGCCGCAGGCTTGACGCCCGATGCACTGGCGTTGGATGGCAGTTCCATCAAGGCGCGCTTTTCCAATACCGATACGCAGCTAAAGGCCAAGGACGCGATCCAGAAGGCTTTGAATCCGGATCCGGCCGAACCCTCTTACGTGGTTGCGCTGAACCTGATTACGCGCTCGCCGGCTTGGCTCTCTGCCTTGCATGCGTCACCCATGTACCTGGGTTTGGATTTGCGCGGTGGCGTGCACTTTATGCTGCAGGTGGACATGCAGGCAGCGCTTTCAAAGCGCGCCGAGTCGCTGGCCGGTGATATCCGCACCACGCTGCGCGAAAAGAACGTGCGCCACAGCGGTATCAGCCGTGTTGCCCAGACCGTTGAGATCAAGTTCACTGACACGGCGGCCCTGGACGCAGCCAAGGCCATCATTCAGGACCAGTTTCCCGAGCTGATCAGCAGCGCCTCGCCGGATGGCACCGAGTTCAAGCTGGTGGCGGTCATCAACCCGGTGGCCGGTCGCAAGATCCAGGAACAGGCGCTCAAGCAGAACATCACCACCCTGCACAACCGGATCAACGAGTTAGGCGTTGCCGAGCCGGTGATTCAGCAGCAGGGTCTGGACCGCATCGTGGTGCAGTTGCCCGGTGTACAGGACACGGCCAAGGCCAAGGACATTCTGGGTCGTACTGCGACGCTGGAAATCCGAATGGTCGAAGAAAGCGCCGAAGCGCGTGCTGCCGAGACCGGCGCCGGCCCTGTGCCCTTTGGCGCCGAACGCTTTTTGGAGCGCAATGGCCAGGCCGTCATCGTCAAGAAGCAGGTCATCCTGACGGGCGACAACCTGACCGATGCCCAGCCTGGTTTCGATAACCAGACTCAGGAAGCCGCTGTGCACCTGACGTTGGACGCCAAGGGCGCGCGCATCTTCCGCGATGTCACGCGCGAGAGCATTGGCAAGCGCATGGCGATTCTGTTGTTTGAAAAAGGCAAGGGCGAGGTGGTGACTGCGCCGGTCATCCGTTCCGAAATCGGTGGCGGCCGCGTGCAAATTTCCGGCCGCATGACCACCATGGAAGCCGCAGATACCGCCCTATTGCTGCGCGCCGGGTCGCTTGCTGCACCGATGGAAATCATCGAAGAGCGCACCATCGGCCCGAGCCTGGGTGCCGAGAACATTGCCAAGGGCTTTAACAGCGTGACCTGGGGCTTTGTTGGCGTGACGCTTTTCATGTGCATTTACTACGTGCTGTTTGGTGTGATCTCCAGCGTGGCATTGGCGTTCAACCTTTTGTTGCTGGTGGCCGTGTTGTCTATGCTGCAAGCCACGCTGACGTTGCCGGGTATGGCGGCCATGGCATTGGTGCTGGGTATGGCGATTGACGCCAACGTGCTGATCAACGAGCGTGTGCGCGAAGAACTGCGCAACGGGGCGTCCCCGCAGGCGGCCATTCATGCCGGTTACGACCGCGCCTGGGCCACCATCATCGACTCTAACGTCACCACATTGATTGCCGGTCTGGCGCTGCTCGCCTTTGGCTCAGGCCCTGTGCGTGGCTTTGCCGTGGTGCACTGCCTGGGCATCTTGACCAGCATGTTTTCTGGCGTATTCTTCTCACGCGGCGTGGTTAATCTCTGGTACGGTCGGCAGAAGAAACTCAAGGGTGTTTCCATCGGCACGGTCTGGCGTCCGGACGGCGATCAAGTCAGCACAGGCCAACAGGGAAGATAAAAAATGGAATTTTTCAAAATTCGTCGTGATATTCCGTTCATGCGGAATGCGTTGTTGTTCAACGCCATTTCCGGCCTGACCTTTCTGGCCGCTGTTTTCTTCCTCTTCTCGCGCGGACTTCACCTTTCGGTGGAGTTCACGGGCGGTACGTTGATGGAGGTGAGTTACTCTCAACCCGTCGACCTGAACACCATCCGCAGCACAGTGGATGCCCTGGGCATCAATGATGTGCAGGTGCAGAACTTCGGCACGGCGCAGGATGTGCTGATCCGAATGCCGGTGCAAAAGGGAAACAGCTCGGCCCAGCAGAGTGAAAAAGTGTTGAGCGCGCTCAAGGCAGCGGATGCTTCCGTCACCCTGCGCCGCACCGAATTCGTTGGTCCCCAGGTGGGTGACGAGTTGGCGGCCGATGGCCTCAAGGCTTTGGCTTGCGTGGTGGCCGGCATCATGCTGTATTTGGCGATCCGCTTTGAGTGGAAGTTTGCCGTGGCGGCGATCATCGCCAACTTGCACGACGTGATCATCATCCTGGGCTTCTTTGCCTTCTTCCAGTGGGAGTTTTCGTTACCGGTGCTGGCTGCGGTGTTGGCCGTGTTGGGGTATTCGGTGAATGAATCGGTGGTTATTTTTGACCGGATTCGCGAGAACTTTCGCCGCTATCGCAAGCTCAATACGCACGAGATCATCGACAACGCCATCACCTCCACCATCAGTCGCACCATCATCACCCACGGCTGTACTCAGCTCATGGTGTTGTCCATGCTGCTTTTTGGCGGTGCCACGTTGCATTACTTTGCCTTGGCGCTAACTATTGGTATTTTGTTCGGTATTTACTCTTCGGTTTTTGTGGCGGCTGCGATCGCCATGTGGCTGGGAATTAAGCGCGAAGACCTGATCAAGGGCGGCACCAAAAAAGAAGAAGACCCCAACGACCCGAACGCAGGTGCCACCGTTTAATATCTAGCCCACCATGGTTACGTTGTCCAGTCTTGACCCCAGATTGCAGCTAGGCAAAGCACTGCGCGAGCGCTATCTGTCTGACCTCAGCAAGTCCATGGTCGACATCGGAGAGGCGGTGCAGATCCGCTTGACCGAACTGGTGGTTGAGCCCGCACTGGCGCGTGAATCCCAACTCCGGCGCGATGCCTGGACGGCCTACAAAACCGCGCATCGGGAATGGGTAAACCTCACGCTCAAGGAATGGCGTGCCTGCTTGGAGCCAGTCAAAAAAGACACCAAAGTGCCCGACCTGGGGGCCATGCAATTGGTCAGCACCGATGCCATGGAAAACAAGATCCTGGCTTCACGCATGGTGCTCACGGTCAATGAAAAAGTCATTGGTGAACTGGAGGACCTGCGCGTTCGCATCAAGTATCTGGAGAGCATCGAAGACCTCGATGGGCACGATTTGTTGCGCCCGGAGGTGCTGGTGCTGCTGCTGGTTGAACAATGGCCCAAATCCGGCATGGCAGCAGAATCCTGGGCACTGGTGAGCGACACCGTGCAACGGGGACTGGTCGCAGCCATGACCGCCGCGTACAAGGTTGCCAATACCGTATTGATCAACAAAGGCGTATTGCCGACCATCGAATTCAAGGACCGGGTCAAAGCACCGCGTTCCACGGGCGGCTCTGCACGTCCTTCTGATGCTTCCCAAACTGCAGCCGGGGCCTTGCAAGCTGACAAAAATACGAATGCAGCACCTCTGGAACGCCCCCCAGGCAGCGGTTTTTTTGGCGGTCGCCTGGGCTGGCGTGGCACCGCGCCACAACCGGAATCCCCTTCCACAGCGGCAGGTTCCGGCCCCGCATCAGGTTCCACCGGA
Organism: Burkholderiales bacterium; assembly: GCA_947447845.1. The sequence continues at coordinate 7,673 of CANFNO010000059.1, forward strand.
TTTGGGAAACATTCCACTCAAGCCGCCAACAGCATGCAGGGACAGGCCTATTCGGCGGCTGAAGAGACACGCATGCTCACCGCCGGCACGCCGCTGGCCCGTGCAAGATCCCGTGCGCAAGGGGTCTTGGGACATCTAAAGCGCATTTTCACCAGCAGTGCGGGTCACGACTTTGTCGGTACCGCGCATTACCAGCAGTCCCCCGCACTTGCACATGCGATTTCGCACCAAGTGGTCGCAGCCCAGTATGCAGCGGGTGGGACCATGTACGAGGATTACAGCCCAGCAGGTGTCGCCCGTGTTGCCGACAACCTGCGCGAGCGCACTGCGGAACTCAAGAAAAAGGCTGAAACCAAGGGCGAAAAGGCGACGATTGAAATCGTTGCCCTGATGTTCCAGGCGATTTTGGCCGAAGAGCGCATTCCACCTGGCATCCGGGTCTGGTTTGCGCGCCTGCAAATGCCCGTGCTGCGTGTGGCGCTGGAAGACCCGGATTTCTTCGGTACGGCTGACCACCCCGCGCGCCTGCTCATCGACCGCATGGGCTCCTGCGTCATGGGCTTTGATGGCACCGGTGTGCAAAGCAATGCGATGGAGACCGAGGTCAAGCGCATCGTGCAGGTGATCGAGCAGTATCCGGAGACGGGCAAAAAGGTTTACCAGATCGTCTACGAAGAATTCCAGAAATTCCTCTCACGCTTCCTGACTGACAAAGGTGAAAACCAGAAAGTTGTCAGCGTGGCCCAGCAAGTGGAGCAAAAGGAAACGCTGGCAATTCAGTACACGATCGAGATGCGCAACATGCTCAAGGACATGCCGGTGCGCGACGATATCCGGGACTTTTTATTCAAGGTCTGGGCTGAGGTGCTAGCGGTGTCCGCTCTGCGCAAGGGCTCCAAGCATGCCGACACGCAGAGCCTGAAGAAGTGTTCCACCGACCTGGTCTGGGCTGCCAGCGCCAAACCGGGTCGCGCTGAGCGCGCGCGCGTGATTCAGGATCTGCCCAATCTGCTGTTGCGCTTGCGCTCAGGCATGACGCTGTTGGCAATGGCGCCGAGCGAGCAGGAGCGCCACGTCAAAAAGATCAGCGATACCCTGGCGGACGCCTTTCTGTCCAAGACGCAGGCGATTCCGCAGGAAAAGATTGATGCCATGGCCCAGCGCCTGAGCAACCTGGAAGATTTTGTGAGCGACGACATCATGGGCGATTTGCCTCTGGACTCCGAGAGTCTGGAGATGATGTTGGGCATCGATGCCTCGGCCATCGAAGTCGTGTCTGTCGGCGGCTCCAAGCCCACTGCGGCCATGCTGGCGTGGGCGTCCGAGTTGCAGCTCGGCTCCTGGTTCACGCTGGATCACAGCCGTCAGATTACCCAAGTGCAATTTGCGTGGCGTAGCGAGCGCAAGCATTTGAATTTGTTTGCCGCAACCAATGGCACCAGTTACCTGATCCAGGCGGGTCGCTTGGCCGCCTATCTGCAGGCCGGTTTGTTGTTGCCACAAGAAGAAGAAGCCTTGACCGTGCGGGCTACGCGCGACGCCTTGGCGAAGATCGAAGCCAATCCCGACCGCCTGCTGGCCTAGACGCCCTAGTGCACCGGTTGGTCGCTGGAGTCGCCGCAGAGTTCGTCAATCAGAAGTGCATCGGGTTCCTGGCCAAAGCGCCAATAAACCATCAGGACAATAACCTTCAAATCTTCCAGCGTCACCGGACCGCCCGGAGCCGCCATGGCGCGGTCAATGACCACCTCACGAATCGTAGCGGGCATGGCGCAGCTACTTTCCAGAAAGCTCAGAAATCCCATTGCTTGCGTGCCCAGATGGAACTGCTCGTAGCGTGGGTAGATGCGCATGCTGCCGGATTGCGGCTGAATCAGAATGGGCACCTGTTTGGCCGGTTGTGCCGCACCTTCCAGGCCTTGTAGCCATGTCAAGGCGTCTCCGATTTCATCGGATTCAAAGCCTACCGCGCTAAGTTTGCGTTGCAAATGCGCGGGCTCAGGACACGGTTCGCCTGGGTCGTAGTTTTCGTAAACAAAGGTCAGCACTTCAAACATGGGTTCACTATAGCTCGGATTAAATGTCCGCAACGCGGCAGCCGGACTTCCCCCCTTATTCCGGCTTTCAAGCACGTCTCAGCCTCGTGCCATGCGCTGGAACAGCCCCCCGGCCAAGCGGGTCACAA
>CANFNO010000060.1 GCA_947447845.1 Burkholderiales bacterium
AATATGAAGTTGTATTGAAAACTATGCGTGGGATAAACTTATCCACAGGTCAGTCATTCAAGACTGGCTGCATTCCCTGAGTATTCGCTCGGCGCGCACGCCTGAGGAATATTGGACGCGCGCCAACACGGCACCGTTAGAGACGACTCTTGAGGATCAACGGACACCGGCAGCAGCACTGGTTGATGGATCGCCCGCGGAGAACGCTTGCGATCGAGTTTGGCCTTGCGCCACTTGAATACCAAGTTGGCATTGACGCCATGCTCCAGCGCCACTGCGGCCACCGACGCGCCAGGTTGTTCGACCAGTTCAAGAATCTTGCGCTTGAAGGCAGCACTGTGCCTGCGCTTGGTAGCAATGACGGGGGACAAATTCGACTCTTGCATGGTGTGCACTCTGGCCAGTTAAGTGCACACCTCCAATGGAGTGCAACTGCTGCCCATACTGCACACCAGGTCAGGTCTGCGCAAGAACGGTATTCGCCGAGCTATTACCAAAAAGCGATGCCCATCCACTTTCTGCCCATCGGCGACGGCCACCTTCACAGGCTAACATTTTTTAATAATTAAAGTCGGCATTGGAGGACTGGAAATCTCGGTTGTGCCACGGGGGGAGCCGGTCGGGAAATTCAACCGGGAATGGTCGCCGCTCTATTGCAGTCATTCCCTATCGCAACGCAACTTCTCCGAAGCAGCCATACGGATTGGCGATTGAGAACCTCGCAATGTGAGCTTCACCATTTATAGCCTGACCGCTGTGTGGCGGGACTGAGCCTAGTCCGGTCATTGGCGCAGGCTGCTCCAAAGCCATCGTAGTGTTCATCGAGGCCCAGCAACATATTGCCAGACCATCAGTTTCTAAATCCCGGATAACCGTTTGAAATGAACTATCGAGCAGTCAAGGCGTGCCAAAGCACATCGTAAAAGTCAACTGCGTTTATGGGTTTAGGAACGAATAGGTCCATTCCAGCCGCTTTGCACCGCTCCCGGTCCTCAAGAAAAACGTTTCCGGTCATCGCAACGATTGGCACTTCTTTGTACAGCGGCAATGCCTTGATACGCCTGGCGGCTTCCAAGCCGTCCATCTTGGGCATTTGCATATCCAAAATCACGAGATCAAGTGATTGCTGTCTGGCTACTTCGACTGCTTGCTCTCCGTCATCCGCCGGTTCCACGACAAACGCAACTTCGTTGAGGAGGAAACTGGCAATCTCCAGATTAACCGGCTCATCATCGGCGAGTAGCACCTTGGTACCTTTAAAGCGTTGTTGCAATTGGTCTTTGAGCGACTCCCGCAAAAGTTGGGAATTCATTTCGGAGTCTTCCGGAATGTTTTCTAAACAGGCAGTAAACCAAAAAACACTGCCTTTCCCAGGAGAACTTTCCACGCCTACCTGGCCACCCATCAGTTCAGCAATGCGTTTGCTGATGGCCAATCCCAGTCCGGTGCCTCCGAACTTGCGAGTTGTGGTGGAGTCCACTTGCACGAAGGCATTGAACAACTTACCTAGGCTCTCGACTGGTATGCCAATACCTTGATCCTTTACCTCAAAACGAAGTGTGGTCGTCGCTTCATCCCTTGAGGCCACTTGAACACTGAACCAAACATCACCTTTATCTGAAAACTTGATCGCATTCGAACCAAAGTTCAACAGTATTTGCTGCAATCGTGTCGGATCACCTTGGTATGCCATGTGATCGATATCCACATCCATGTGCAAAACAATAGACTTCACCGTCGCACGGTCGGTCAGCATTGCAACCACGTTGCCGACGAGCTCTCCAACATGGATGGCTTTGGATTCCAAAGTAATCTTTTCCGCCTCAATTTTTGAGAGATCCAGAACGTCGTTAACAATTTCCATTAAGTGTTGGCTGGCACTCTCCATCTTGGCGACATAGTCTTTCTGCGTGTTGTCTAGTGTCGTGGTTTTCAGCATATAAGCCATGCCCACGACTGCATTAAGCGGCGTACGAATTTCATGGCTCATATTGGAAAGAAAGGTACTCTTTGCCGAACTGGACGCTTTGGCCTCTAAAGCCAATTGCCTAAGCTTGCTGATATCAAACGCCAGCACAAAAAAACCGACAACCTTTCCTTGATGCCACTCGGGAACATAGTGAATTTCCGCATACCGAATCTCGCTCGGTTTATCGGAGTAAGGGAATTGCCCCTCAAAGCTCTGTTGCTCACCTGCGAAGACCGCTTCAATCCTTGGTTTCATGATGCGGTAACGCTCATCCCCAAAGACTTCCCGAATGGTTTTTCCAAGCATGTTGTCGCCGGATGTACCAAGCCACTCCTTGTAGCCTGCATTCGCATAGACGTTACGTTCGTCTTGATCCCAATAGCCCACCACGCCTGGGATGCCGTTGAGTATGGTTTCCAGTCGGTTGTGATGCAGGAGAACCTGCTCTGTTCGTTCGAGAACTCTACGCTCGAGCAGTTGACTAGCCAGTCCCTGATCACGCTCACTAACCACGCGTAGGGTGACGTCGTGCTGCACAACAACAACTTCAAAGACTTTGCCGTTGTCGCCAAATACGGGGTACACAAATGCCTCTATCCACAGTTCACCGGTTTGCCCAGGTACCGATTCACTCTTGGATTTGTCGTAGAGCATTGCAGGGAGTTTTACAGCGCTGCCAGCATAAGCCCGTTTGAGAATGTCAAGTGTTCCACTGGCAGCCAGTTGTGGGTCATCAAAAAGGTTGTAGTCTCTCAGCGCAGAAAACGGCACACCCCACATTGTTTCCCACGCTGAGTTGACCCGCATCACCGCACCAGTCAGGTCAAAAACTTGGATGGCGTCAGTGGAATTGTCGACAACAGATTGATATCGCGCCTCATTTTCGAGCACCCTGCTTTCTGCTGTTGCCAGGAAGGTTACATCTTTGAGTTCCCACAAAATATAACGAGAACCTCCGATTTGAATAACCCGAGCACACACCAAATGTGGACTGGAACCACTTAGCATGTTGAATCTGGTGGGATAGTCGGTCACATTTCCGTGTACGGAAAGTGCCGCAACCAGTGCCTGCCGGTCACTTGGACTGACCCATATCTTCAGTTCAATCCCCGTCTTCCCAATGGACAGATCGCGCGAAATGCCGGTAGTTTTTACCCACTGGTCGTTGACATCAACAATGCGCCCGGATTGCTCTTCTGTGACGGCCATGCTGGTCTGGCTTGCATTAAAAAGCAGATCGAAACTTGTGTCAGCCTTCCAACCCATATTGCTTCCTCTGTATTTCCGCGCCTGTCAAAGAATCGAATTGGCTGGGAACAAAGAATGATAGCCATTACCCCGCCAAAAATACAGCCTCAGTGCAGGCCCTTTTCGTTCAAGAACTTTCCCAGCGCCTTGTCGGACTTGCGGATGTGCGTGATCAGCCAGTCCTTGATTTTCTGCAGCACGAGCAGATCACCTTCACCACCTATTTTTCGAATCAGCTGGCGCAGTTCTTCGGTCAGCTCCCCGTGCTCCAGGTTGTGCTCATGGGTCTCCGGATAATGGTGCTCGACCATGAGACGATGCTCGGTCTGAAAATGATGGACGGTAAATTTCAGCAGGCCATCAAACAGACCATCGATCTGTGACTGCTGCGCCTGCGCTGAAATGACCTGGTTGATTTCATTGACCATGTGCACCAGTTGGCGGTGCTGTTCATCAATCTCGGCCACGCCGACCAGGTGTGACTCATTGAATTCCATCCAGTCAGCACCTTGCTTGTCGGTGCCAGCAACATTGTCGGCAAGGCTGTAACTGTGCTTGCCGCGTGCCTTGGCGGCGTACATAGCCGTATCAGCGGCCGACAGCAATGAGTCCATTTCGACGGCATTGGCCGGATACATGGCAATGCCCAGGCTGACGCCGACACGGCAGACATGCTTTCGCGGCAGAGCGATGTCGGTGGCAAGTGAAATGATGATCTTGGAGGCAATAGCAATCGCTTCTTGGTTACTCTCGAGATTGCCCGCAATGATGGCGAATTCGTCGCCTCCCAAGCGCGCAACGGTGTCTGTACCGCGCACGCAGGCCAGCCAGCGCGATGCAACGGTCTGCAACACCACGTCACCCGCATCGTGGCCATACTGATCATTGACTTGTTTGAAAGCATCCAGGTCGGCAAACAACAGTGCGACCTGTTTTCCATTGCGGCGCGCTGCAGAGCATTCCTGGGACAGGCGGTCAAAAAACAGTGCGCGGCTGGGCAAATCTGTCAAGCGGTCGAAGTTGGCCTGGTGCCAGATCAACTCGGCGGATTTCTGCTGTTCGGTCAGATCCTTGATAAAGCAGTAGAAGTGGCCACCCCCGGTTGGGGAGTAAGAAGCCACGACTTCCACGGGCCAGCGCCGCTGATCCTTGGTGCAATGGACCGAGATAAAGCGCTCTGCACCGTTTTGCACAATGCGCTGTATTCGGGCAGCCACTTCCTCCGCCTTGTCATAACTGTCTATATCCGTGATGCGCAACTCCAGCAGTTCATCCCGGCTGTATCCCGACATATTGACGTAGGAATTATTGACTTCCACGATTTTGCCGGTCATATCTGCAATCCAAAAGCCATCACTGCTGGATTGAACAGCGATGCGAAATTCAGCATCCCGGTCGCGCAGCGCCCGCTCTGCCCGCCGCTGTCGGGTAATGTCTTCAAACGTTGAATAAACGCCTGTCAAAGCGCCTGTGGCAGCTTCCCGGATCGGTATGGCATTGATATTTATCCAGGTGTGCGCACGCGTTTTGGGGTTGAAAACCCCCATAACAACGTCCCGGATGGTCTGGTTCCTTCGAAGTGCCACCATTGCAGGGTGGTCTTCACCTGGAAAGTTGCTGCCATCCGAATGCAGGGCGCGCCAGGCAGGGTCAATCGAAGTAATGCCGCGCATCTGGTCCAGAGTCAGACCCAGTGCTTTCTCGGCAGCGCGATTGCCCCACACAATTTTGCCTTCAACGTCTTGCACCACAATGCCGCTGGGCAATGAATCAAATATCGCCTTCGAAAGCGAAGGATCGAGAATATCCTCGCCCAATGGCATCATGATTTACCCCTTGTGAGTTGACGATAAAGCACTTGATATAGCCGTTCGGGGTCAATCGGCTTGGAAATAAAGTCATCCATACCGGCTTCCATGCAGCGCGCACGGTCTTCGGCAAAGGCGTTGGCGGTCATGGCCACAATCGGTACCGACTGCCCAATGCCTGCGGCGCGAATGCTCCGCGTAGCTTGCAGACCGTCCAATTGGGGCATTTGCATGTCCATCAATATCAGGTCATAGGTCTTTTGAGACGCCATGCGGGTGGCTACTTCACCATCCTCTGCAATGTCCACCTGCAGACCCACCTCCTGCAGCAGTAGGGAGCCGATCTCCTGGTTGAACGCATCGTCTTCAGCCAGCAAAATTCGCCGTCCCGCGCATGTAGCCCGCAACAGGGCTGCCGCGTCCACTTGCGATTCGCCGGCGCTTGGGCCATCGGTAGAAGCCCCCTTCTTCAGTCTTGTGGTAAACCAAAAGGTGCTTCCATGGCCCAACTCGCTTTGGACACCGATCGAACCGCCCATCGCTTCGACCAGGCGTTTGGCAATAGCGAGGCCCAGGCCAGTCCCCCCGTATTTGCGCGTTGTGGAAGAGTCTGCCTGCACAAAAGGCTCAAACAGCTTGCCCTTCTGTGCCTCTGTAATGCCTGGTCCAGTATCTTCAACCTCCATCCGCAGCACAGTGGCGTTTGGCAAGTCTTCAACGATCTTGGCCCGAATCGTGATGGATCCAGCTTCGGTAAATTTGACGGCATTGCCTGCGAAGTTAAGCAAAGCTTGACGCAGACGCGTCTCATCTCCAAGCAGGGCATGTGCTTGGCGGTCCAATTCAGTATGCAGCTGAAGGCCTTTCGCTTTCGCACTATCCAGAACGATATCGGCTACGCTCGTCAGCAACCGGTGGACATCAATTGATGACTCTTCCAGAACAAACTTGTTTGCCTCAATCTTGGACAAATCCAGTATGTCACTGATGGTGGCGCTGAGGTGTGTGGCTGCCGTCTCCAATTTGTTCAGCCTATCAATCTGGTCTGCAGACAGTGATTCACTGCGTATCAATCTGGCCATGCCGGAGATGGCCGCCAATGGGGTACGAATTTCATGGCTCATGTTGGCTAAAAAGGCAGACTTGGCCAGGCTGGCGCTTTGCGCCGCTTCTACCTGGACTGCAAGTTCCCCGTTGAGCACTTCCAACTTGCTGGCCGCGCGCTTGAGTTCCGTGATGTCTTCGACCAGCACAAAGAAGCCCAAGGTTTGCCCATTCTGAACATGGGGAATGTATTGAACCGACTGGAATAGCGGCAATTCGCCGAGGCGTGGCACCTCCCGCTGGAACATCTGTGCCTGACCCGCCAATGCCGCGTGCATGCGCGATTCGTGAGCTCGGACAAACGCCTCATCGGCAAAGTCCTTCAGTTGAAGGCCCACAATGGTGGGGCCTGCGGGTATGAAAGATTCCTGATAGGCCCTGTTGGCAAACTTGCAGTGCAAGTCCGCCCCCCAATATCCAATCATGGTGGGAAGGGCATCCGCAATGGTGCGGGTAAAAGCTTGTTGTTCGAGCAAAAGTTGGTGAGCCTCTTCCAGTCGGCGCGAGGCAGACAAGGCCTCCTTCATGCGCCGCCTTCGCGAAAAGAAGGCGACGAATAAGCCGCTAGAGAGAGCCGCGACCGATAGAAATATCAGCGGCAACCAAGGCTCAATTCGCGCCCGCAACAATTCCAGAGGATTCCGTTCCAGTCGGATCCACTTGGCCAGAACCGCCTTTCTATCTTTGTCCGAAACCGCAAGCAGCGCCTTAGCCAGCAGGTCGCGCAACGGGGCCATATCCTTGCGCACTGCAAAACTCAAATCGTATTCATATTCAAAATCACTGTGAATTCGCAGGCCGGTTATCTTTTCTTTCTCAATGAAATAGGAGGCGCTCGCGATATCCATGATGACCGCATCCACTTCGCCAAAAGCCAGTTTATGGAGTCCATCGAGGTCGTCTTTGACAGGTGTCAGTGCGACACCCGGGTAGGTAAGTTCCAGGTATCGCTGAACTCCATACCCGTTTCCTACGGCAACGCTTTTGCCAATAAATGCTTCTGGCCACTTGCCCAGGGAGTTCCAATTGCGCGTGACAATGATCGTAGGAACTTTTACATAGGCCGGCGTGAAAACGAGGAACTGCTCGCGCTCTGGAGTGCTCTTTATGGATGTGACCAGATCGGCCTGTCCATCACGCACCTGCTTCAATATGCCATCGAGATTTTGTGCCGGCAGGACCTGAAAGCGTACCCCAAGGCGATCTTCCAGCAAATGCAAAAAGTCCGATGAAATGCCATGCCAGGCCCCAGATTGGGAAAAGCTGAATGGCGGGTAATTGATTTCTGGAGCGACGCGTACCTTAGTTGCCTCGGTATCCAGCCATGCGCGTTCTTGTGAAGTTAGGAAGCCGCGCACGCTATCGTCCGCCTGCGCGTACGCATTGGCACCGCATACGACCACTGCGCCCAGCAAGCAGAGAACCAGTGACGCTCTGCGTAGACCTATAAGAAGAATTCTGAATGCCGCCAATACGTACAGCGCGTGTCGCCAGCAATCTACCTGAGCAGTTAATCGCGTCATCATTTAGATCACTTAACGATCAGCAAATTCAATTGCAATTCTTTTGCGTTGTGCGTTACATCGCAGCAAGGCGTCGACACACAGCGGGTCCAACCGCTTTTGTGCCACCTCTTTGGCCAATTCCACAGTTAGACGCTCTTCGTCCCATGGCTCTTTGTAGGGGCGACGGCTGCTAAGCGCATCAAAGACGTCCGCTACAGCCACGATGCGGGCTTCAATGGCGATCTCATTGAGCGTCAGGCCTTTCGGGTACCCGGAGCCGTCGCCACGCTCATGATGCTGACCCACAATATTTCGCATCACACTGAATGCCTGTTCATTTCCAAACCTGATTTCGTTTGCCATTTGATCAACGATGGAAATGCCGATTTCCACGTGCTGACGCATGACATTCCACTCTTGTGCATCCAGCTTGCCGGGCTTGAGTAGAACGTTGTCGGGAATGCCAACCTTTCCTACGTCGTGCAGTGGCGCAAACAGATAGACATACTCGATGAACTCGTCGGTCAGTCCGTGGGAGGCTGCTAACTCCTGCGCCATAAGGCGGCTATATGCGGCCATTCTTTCCAGATGCTGTCCGGTTTCAAGGTCCCGGATTTTCGCGAGTCCACTCGCCAAGTGGACAGTCCCCACCATACTTCTAACGACTTGAAGTTGCAGAAGATAAAGTTGAGAGATCAGGTTGGAAAAGACTTCCAGAAAATTGGCAGTCTCCTTGTCAAAAGCATTTGGTAGCTTTGAGTCAAAGAACAAAAAGCCGGCAAACTGATCTCCATTGAATATCGGAACCGTGAAGCTAGAGCGGTACTCACGTGACTTCAGCCAACTCGTGTGAACAGAGTTACTCAGAAAGGTGGAGTCAATGTTTTCGATCACCCGCGTTTGCCGCGTTCGAGCCAAGTGTTCAAGCGTCGGCACCTCGCTAAGCTTGGCTGCGTAGTGTTCCAGCAAAACGCCATCGCTATTGCTGCTGACAAAGGTTTTCAAAGTGTCGAAGGCAACGTCATAGGTGGCGAGCGCTACACGATCGATATAAGGGTATCTGGAGGTGATTGCGCCATGAACAACCCGTAAATGCTCGGTTAAATTGCTCGATCCGCTACCGATAGATGCTCCCAGTGGATAGCAATGTGCTACTGTTTCCATCTCTGCCTCCTATCAACTCTTAGAGTTGTATTGCGCTAAAACTTGCTTGCCGCCAACGTCATTGCGATTGCTTCTAACTTTTCAAAAGCCACAGGCTTTTGCAAGAATTCGATGCCGTTAGGCAATCCACCCCGGCCATGGATGGCTTGCTGGGTTAGACCACTCACCACGACGATCTTTGTCTGCCTGATTTGGCCTGACTCGCTCAACACGCCAAGCATTGCGAAGCCATCCATTTCCGGCATTTGAAGGTCAAGGACAACCAGATCGGGCTTCCAACTGCCGAGAAGAAACAAACCCATGTAACCATTGGTTGCGGTGGTTACGACGGGCGCGGAATTCCATTGCGAAAGTTTGGTCTTATAGAGATCCAACAGGAAAGGATCGTCGTCAATCACCAGGACACGCAAGGCAGGCGCATGTGCGTCGATGGGTTTGCGACGCATGATCTTGTCGATGGAGTCCTTTGAGACACGCCGGTGACCGCCCTCCGTCTTCCAAGCCTTTAGGAGCCCAGAATCTACCCATTGAATGACGGTGCTAACCGACACACCCAATATGTGAGCCGCTTCGCGGGTTGAGCAAAAAGCCAATTCCGACACATTGCTAGTCATGATTAAACTCTAGTCTGTTTTACAAAGAATACAAGAGATAAAAATAGTTTTTACAGTTTTTATTAGATTTTTTTGTCAATTGATTGGAAAAGACGTCTATTTCGAGAGCTACGGTAGGTCCAGCACTCACGGCGGGCCTATTACCGGCATGGAATTGGGCGACGCGAAGGTTGCAAGATGTGTATAGCTGGAATCAGCTTACTCACGCACTTTTCAACGCAACAAGATGGTGGGAGGGGCGAATTTCAGTTCCAGACTCAAATCGGAACTTTTCGCACGCCAAAGCAGGCTTCAATTATTGCGATTTGTTAATTCGGAGCCCTGCGGAGCCCGGTGCAGCGGCTATCGTTCAACGACAACAATATGGGCTTGAATCTTGCCCTCGACGGCGCCTTCACCGAATCTCTTGCGGATTTCCGCAACCG
>CANFNO010000061.1 GCA_947447845.1 Burkholderiales bacterium
TAGGCCTGGGTGATGTTCTCAGCGGTCACGATCTTCTGCGCTAGCGCTTCATAGGCGCCCAGGGCCTTCAGGGTTTCCACACCGGCCGCACCGTAGGGCGCGAGCTTGGGGTCGGCGAGGGCCAGATGCACAAAATCGCCCTTCTTCAAAACCGCACCCGCGCCATCCACCAGACCGGGCTTGGCGGACCACAACACCAACTTTCCGACGGCGTAGGTGAACTGGCTGCCAGGCGCGCCTATGTTTTCCTTGATCAGCCTGGCAGGGGTCTCATCGTCGGCAGCCAGCAGAACTTCAAACGGAGCGCCGTTCTTGATCTGCGCGTAAAACTTGCCGGTGGAGCCATAGGACGCCAGCACCTTGTGGCCGCTGTCTTTTTCAAACTCGGCGGCGATCAACTTCATCGGCGCGGTGAAGTTGGCCGCCACGGCAATCGATATTTCATCCGCATGTGCGGGTAGACCCGCTAGCAGGAGCGGAGCCATCAGGCCGACAAGGAAACGGGAGACTTTCATACGGACTATTTGTACAGGAAATACGGACGCAATCCAGAGCGACCAGAAATACGCTGGACGCCTGAGACACCGCAGTCGCTCCCCGGCAGGCCCCACGTTGCCTCGGCATTCACCGCCCCTTGCTGAATATGCCTCAAAAAGGGCCGGCACGTCGCGGCCCAGGCTCCCATTCAAACCTCAGTGCGTACGGGCCGAGCTCAGGCGTCGCACCACCGCGATCATCCTGTCCACTTCCTCGCAGGTGTTGTAGAACGCCAGCGATGGCCGCACCGTGGTCTCCACACCCATGCGCCGCAGAATGGGCTGCGCGCAGTGGTGGCCGGAGCGCACGGCAATGCCTTCGTCGTTCAAGGCCTTGCCCACTTCTTCGGTGGTGTAGCCCTTGAGCACAAACGACAGCACGCTGGCCTTTTCCTGCGCCGTGCCAATCAGCCGCACACCCGCAATGGGTTTAAGCAGATGCGTGGCATAGGCCAGCAGGTCGTGCTCGTAGCGCGCAATGTTTTCCAGGCCAATGCGCTGCACATAGTCGATGGCCGCGCCCAGACCCACCGCGTCAGCGATGTTGCCGGTTCCCGCTTCAAACTTGTTGGGCGGCGGCTGGAACACCGTTCGCTCAAAGGTCACGTCGGCAATCATGTTGCCGCCACCTTGCCACGGGGGCATGGCGTCGAGCAATTCACGTTTACCGTAGACCACGCCAATGCCGGTGGGGCCAAACACCTTGTGTCCGGAGAACACAAAGAAGTCGGCACCCATGTCCTGCACATTCACCCGCATGTGGCTGACCGATTGCGCGCCGTCCACCAAAGCCACAGCGCCCGCACGGTGTGCCAGTTCCACAATTTCCTTGACCGGCACCACGCTGCCCAGGGCGTTGGAAACTTGCGTCACTGCCACGATTTTCGTGCGGTCGTTCAAGAGCTTCTTGTACTCGTCGATCAATACCTGGCCGGAGTCGTCCACCGGGATCACACGGATGCGGGCTCCCTTCAGCGCAGCCAGTTGTTGCCAGGGCACGATGTTGGCGTGGTGTTCCAGGTTGGACACGATGATCTCGTCGCCTTCCCGCACGTTTTGCACACCCCAGGTCTTGGCGACCAGGTTGATGGCCTCTGTCGCACCGCGCATGAAGATGATTTCCTCAACACTCGACGCCCCCAAAAAGTTGCGCACTTTTTCGCGTGCACCTTCGTAGGCATCGGTGGCGCGCGCTGCCAGCTCATGTGCCGCACGGTGGATGTTCGAGTTCTCGTGTTCGTAAAAATACGAGATCCGGTCAATCACCGCTTTGGGCTTGTGCGTGGTGGCCGCGTTGTCAAACCACACCAGCTGTTTGCCGTTGACGCGTTCCTGCAGGATGGGGAAATCCCGACGGACTGCGTTGACGTCAATGGCCGGATGGCGCGAGGCATCAATCTCTGGCTTGCCTTCTGGATATTTCCCGGCGTAACCGTTGGGCGCACGTTGAGGTTCCAGAAAGTAGAACGGCCCTGCCGCTTGCGCACCGCTGCTGTTGGCAACCGGTGCGGCACCAGCTTGGGCCGGAACGCGCGGGTTGTTGCTCAAGAGCGCACGCAAGTCATCGGCACCGGGCAGCCCGAAGGAATGCGCGGTCACGCGGTCTTCGCGCGGCACGCTGTACTCGGTCAGAGTGGACGGATAGCCGTTGCCGCTGTTGACAAAGTAATAGGGCGAGGCTTCAGCTTGGGGAGCCGGTGCAACAGCGCCGTCCGAAGGAATCGCAGCACTGCCAGCGGTTGCCGCAGCCGACTCACCAATGCCCGGCGCGGCGGGTACCGAAGCACCTCCCGCAGTCGGTTTTGATGGCGCCGTGGCGGGTGCCGATTGGGGCGAAGTGGTGCCCACGGCCTGGGGCACACCCAAGGCTTGGCCACCAACCCGGTTGTCCACGGCAGGCGCCACCAGAGTGGCGTTGTCGGGCAGGCCGTTGGGGGCAGCGGAATGCGGCACCAGTGCCGGTGTGGATGCGCCCAGGTTGAGCGCATTTTGTGGTGTGGTGGGCGCGACGTTGGCCCCAGGAGGCGGCGAGCCAAACGGAAACTCTGTGGGCGACTGCGGCTCACGCGCCACCGGTCCCAGCGAAGTGCCACCGGGTAGCACATTGGTCGGTGCAGGTACCCCGCCAAGCGCTGGCGCGGGCGGCTGCGCATTCCCGAACGCCGGGGGCGAGGGTTGCGGCAAACTGCCAAGCGAAGGCGCAGAGACTGGCAGCTGCGGTGCCTGTCCCGGCAGAGCCGAGAAGAAGGCACCGGCTAGCTGCGTCAGCGTCGCGATGTCGGGCAGTCCAGCAGGAGGAGTTCCCACGGGCAGATTACTTGTAGGTGTCTGGATAGTCATGGAACTTGCCCACTTCAACATCTTCCAGCACGGCCAGCGCGTCATCGGATTGGACGACGAGCGAGCAGTACAGGCTGATCAGGTAAGAGGCAATCGCACTGCGGTTGATACCCATGAAACGCACCGACAGACCCGGGCTTTGTTCACCGGCCAGACCGGGTTGGAACACGCCAACCACGCCCTGGCGCTTGTCGCCCACGCGCACCAGAATGATCTTGGTCTTGCCATCGGCCACAGGCACCTTGTCGCTGGGGATCAGCGGCACGCCGCGCCAGGTCAGGAACTGCGAACCAAACAGGCTCACGGTGGGCGGTGGCACGCCACGGCGCGTGCATTCGCGCCCGAAGGCAGCAATGGCGAGCGGGTGGGTCAGGAAGAAGGCCGGCTCTTTCCAGACCTTGGTCAGCAACTCGTCCAGATCGTCCGGAGTGGGTGCGCCGGTTAGCGGGTAGATGATTTGTTCCGGGGCGACGGAAGCCAGCAGGCCGTAGTCGGGGTTGTTGATCAGCTCGGATTCCTGGCGCTCCTTGATGGTCTCAATCGTCAGGCGCAGTTGTTCCTTGATCTGGTCATGCGGGCTGCTGTACAGGTCGGACACGCGGGTGTGCACGTCCAGCACAGTGGAGACGGCGTTGAGGAAATACTCGCGCGGCGCTTCTTCGTAATCGACAAAGGTTTGCGGCAATTCGGACTCGTCGCGCTTGGCACAGGCCACCAGCACGTCTTGCGGATTCTTGACCTTGTTGAGGCGGTAGATACCGGCTTCGACGGGCACCCATTGCAGCAGATGCACCAGCCAGCGCGGGCTGATGGTCGAGAGGATAGGAACTGTCTTGGTGGCGTTGGCTAGCTGCCGCGCAGCGTTGTCGCTGAGGGCGGATTGGCCTTGGGTGGTCTCGGACATACAAGTCTCCGTTGGTTAAAAGAGTGAAAGTGAAAAAGGGATGCGTAGGACTTAAGCCGGTGCAGCGATAAAGTCCGCCTTTAGGTCCTGCCGCGAAGTGGCCTGCGTAATGTGCGTACCCGGCGCCACGTCATGCGTGAGCCAGACGTTGCCGCCGATGGACGCACCGCGCCCCACAGTGATGCGGCCTAGCACCGTGGCACCGGCATAGATGACGACTTCGTCTTCCAGAATCGGGTGTCGTGGTTGCCCCTTGATGGGCTTGCCTTCGGCATCTATAGGGAACCTCTTGGCGCCTAGCGTCACGGCCTGATAAAGGCGCACGCGTTTGCCAATCACGGCCGTCTCGCCAATCACCACGCCCGTGCCGTGATCGATAAAGAATCCCGGCCCGATCGTCGCGCCGGGATGGATGTCAATGCCCGTTTCAGCATGTGCCAGCTCCGCCGCAATGCGTGCCAGCAGCGGCACACCCGACTGGTACAGCCGGTGCGCCACGCGGTGATAAATCATGGCCAGGATGCCGGGGTAGCACAGCAGTACTTCGTCCACGCTGCGGGCGGCCGGGTCGCCTTCAAAGGCAGCTACCACATCGCTGTCGAGCAGGCGGCGGATGCCGGGCAGTGCACTGGCGAAGTCGCGCGTGATGGCCAGCGCCTGCGCGTCCAATGCTGCGCTGTCTACCGCTTCCTGATGCCGTGCGGTGTAGTGCAACTCTAGTCGCACTTGCGTGTGCAAGGCATGCAACACCGCACCCAGCGTGTGACCGACATAAAAGTCTTCGCTCTCCTGGCGCAGATCCGTAGGTCCCAGGCGCATGGGAAACAACACACCTTTGAGACCGCGCAGGATGTCAGTCACCGCATCGCGCGACGGCAGTTCGCGGCCGCCCGGTTCGTTGGAGCGCTGTTGCGCAGAACGCCATTCCTGGCGCACGGCAGCCAGTTGGCCCACGACGTTCTCCAAATCGAAAAGCGGCTGCGCCGTCTTGTTGTATTCAGTTGCCATTTTGATTCACGGTTTTTGTTTAGTCCTGCACCCAGGGCAGGTTGTGGAAGCGCCAGCCGTCTTTTCCACCTCGGTGCTTGTTGGCGTCAATCTCGCCTTCAAAGCCTTCGAGGATGTTGAACACGCGGGTAAAGCCGGCGGTGGCCGCCGCTTGTGCTGCCAGAGCCGAGCGCTTGCCGCTGCGGCACAGCAAGAGGACGGTGGCCTGCTTGCCGACCTTTAATTCGAGCTCGCGCACAAAGCGCGGGTTGCGCGTGAGCGCCGTGCCGGTGGCCCAGGCCACATGCTGGCTGCCTGGCACATGCCCGACAAACTTGCGCTCTTCCGTGGTGCGCACATCCACCAGCACGACCTCTCCCGACGAGAAAAGCTCCCAGGCCAGTTGCGGCGGCACCGCACCTGCATACGGCAGACCGGTGGAAAGGGCGACGGCGCGTATCGCTTCGAGCGCGTCGGGCAAGGCGGTGGTTTCAGTAGCGATAGCCATATTAAGTCTCCTCTGCGGGGTGTAAAAAATGGGAAAAGGGAACAGCCTGTGGGCAGCTGAATCGGGGGGTTAAAAGGGCTTGTCGCCCAGCACGGTGGCGCGGTTCATCACGCGACGATGTGGCAGGTAGTCGTTGGTGGCGTAGTGCTGGGTCAGGCGGTTGTCCCAGAAGGCAAAGTCATTGGTTTTCCAGCGCCAACGCACCGTGAACTCGGGCTTGGCAATGTGCTTGAACAGCAAGGCCAGCACCGCATCGCTCTCGGGCACGCTAAGTTCCCGGATATGGGTTGTGAACCCTTCGCTGACGAAGATGCCCTTTTTGCCCGTGACCGGGTGGGCGCGAATCACCGGGTGCACTACAGGCGGGTTGTTCTGTTTGGCCGCCTCGTAGCGGGCCTTCTCTTCGGGCGTGCGGGCAAAGCGCGCAGCGTGAAACGATTTGAGAATGTCGTGCTCTGCGCTCAGCCCATCCAGTAACTTTTGGAAAGCAGGAGACAGCGCCTCAAAGGCCGCCACACCACTAGACCACAAAGTGTCGCCGCCGCTGGGTGGCAATAACTTGGCCGACAGCAGCGCTGCCATGGGTGGCGTCTCGATGAAGGTGACATCGGTGTGCCAGAGGTCATTGTCTGGAGGGTTCTGCGTGCCGGTATCCAGCAGGATGATTTCCGGGACGTCCGGATCTGCCAGATAGATCGGGTGGATGTGCAGTGGCCCAAAGCGTGCAGCAAGATCGCGCTGCTGCAGTGGCGTTATGGGTTGGTTTTCGAAGAACAGCACATGGTGCTTTAGCAGGGCTTGCAACAGAGCATTGTGGTTGTTATTGCTCAAAGGCTCGGATAGTTGAATACCACTGACGAGCGCGCCAATTGCGGGGCCCAGGGCTTGAATTTGTAATGTCATAGCGTGAGCGTAAAGAGGTCGGACGCAAATTCAAACGACTGAAACTGCCCTTGCTTACTCGAAAATCGAATATGTCAACGAAACGCAATGCGCATGCCTTGCAGCGGATTGAATGCTCTAATGCTTGCCCTTCCAGGGCACCAGCCAGCCTTCCAATAGCCGCATGACCAAGGTGAAGCTGAATGCACAAGCTGCGATCACCGCAATGCCGACAAACACCGCGTCGGTGGCTAGAAAGTGCGAGGCCGACATGATCATGAAACCAATGCCGCGGTTGGCAGCAATCAGTTCGGCGGCCACCAGCGTGCCCCATCCCACGCCCAGCGCAATACGGATGCCGGTCAGGATTTCAGGCAGGGCCGAGGGCAGCACCACCTCAGAAAACAACTGCCAGCGCGTGGCACCCAAAGACAGTGCGGCGTTCACGCGCTCCTGCGGCAGGGCGCGCACACCCGCCTGAGCTGACAGCACGATGGGCGCAAACATCGCCAGCGTCAGCAGGGTGATTTTGGACGCCTCGCCAATGCCTAGCCAGATGATCATCAGCGGCAAATAAGCCAGCGGTGGCAGTGGCCAATAAAACTCGATGGGCGTGTCCAGTACGCCCTTGGCCCAGCGGTTCAGGCCCATGAGAAGGCCAATCGGAATGCCCAGCACTACGGCGATCGACGCTGCGGAAAGAATGCGCGCCAGGCTGGCCGATACGTGTTCCCACAGCGTGGCGTTGGCGTAGCCGTCGTCCCAAATGGATTGCGCCATTCGGAGCACTTCTGCGGGCGTGGGCAAAAACAAATGCGGTACCCAGCCGGTTTGGGCCAACAGCCACCACAGGCTCATGATGGCCAGGCCAGTGGCGACACTGATGGAAACGGTCGAGCCTTCGCCGATACCAAAGCTGCGCATCTTGACCAATTTCGGAGCAGATGTTTTGGTGTCTGGCAGCATCAGTGTGGCACTTGCGTCAGCGTATTGGATGGAAGCAAGTTGTGCGGCAAGATCGCTCATAGGGTTGCAAGCTCCTGGTCTTCGGTCTGGTGAACAATGGCGCGGATCTCTTCACGCAACTCGGCAAAAGCGGGAAGTGTTTTGATCGCGCGGGCATCCCGGTCCGCTGCAAAACGCCGCACAAAATCCACATCAAAACGCGCCACGATGCGTCCGGGCCGTGGCGACATGACGATGACTTGTGTGCCTAGAAAAAGTGCTTCTTCAATCGAATGGGTGATGAAGAAAACCTGCTTGCCGGTGCGGGCCCAGACTGACACCAGCAGTTCCTGCATTTGCTCGCGCGTCATGCTGTCGAGTGCGCCGAAGGGCTCATCCATCAGCAAAATTTTGGGGTCGGGTGCCAGTGCGCGGGCCAGGCCAACACGCTGGCGCATGCCACCTGAAAGTTCATAGGGCGAGGACTTTGCAAAGTCCTGCAAACCCACCAGGCGCAGCAATTCATGCGCGCGTTCGTTGCGCTCGTTGCGTGGCACCCCTGCAAATTTGAGGCCGAGTGAGACGTTGTCGAGCACGGACTTCCAGGGCAAAAGAGTGTCCTTCTGGAACACCACACCCCGGTCAGCACCGGGTTGGGTCACGGGCGCGCCATCGAGCGTGATGCTGCCCTCCGACAACGGAAGAAAACCTGCCATGGCGTTGAGCAACGTCGACTTGCCGCAACCCGAGGTGCCCAACGCCACGACAAAGCCACCGTTGGGAATATCCAGCGATACGCGGTCCAGCGCCTGCACGGCTTGTCCGTTGCGTCCTCCAAAAAATACGCTGGCGTTTTCAACTATTAGCATGGGGTTTTCTCTAGATCTCGAAATACACAACGCCGCGCGGTGGTTGCCCACCGGCACGGCGCTTGGAGTTCATTGCGTTGAATTACTTCTTCAGCGATGCCACGGCAGTGGACGTGACAAACGGGGCATAGCTGGGCAGCACATCAGAGATCTTCTTTTGCTCTTTCAGGAAGGCCGAGGTTTCCTTCAGGATCTTGGCAATGCCGGATTTCTCACCACCGCCGAGCCAGGCGTCAGACGCTTGGGCGTTCAGGGGCACCAGATTCAGATTCAGTAAACCTGCGGCTTGATCAGCCGGGGTGCCGCCCAAGAGCTTGGCCAATTGCTTGGCGTTCTCGCTGTCTTTGTTCCAGGCAGCCTTGTCGTTGACAAAGGAGTTGGTGTGCTTTTCAATCACGCCGCTGAAGGCCTTGAGGAACTCAGGGTGCTCTTTGGCAAAAGCGCCGGTAGCGACCCAGGCAGAGAAAGTCGGAGCACCCTTTTCAGCAACTTCCTTGGAAGTCACCAGAACCTTGCCGTTCCTTTTCAGTTCGGTCAGAGCCGGGTCCCAGACGAAGCCGCCGTCAATGTCGCCACGGTTGTAGGCTGCCACGATTTCGGGTTGGGGAATGGCAAACACCTGCACGTCTTTTTCAGTCAGACCCTGGCTCTTGATCAGCGCAAGCAACTGGTAGTGGTCGGTCGACACGGGTGCTGCTGCCAGCTTCTTGCCCTTCAGATCGGCCACGGAGTTGATACCGGAACCGTTGCGTACCACCAGTGCTTCATCGGTGCCGGAAATGGAAGCCAGGTAGAAGGCCTTCACGTCCAGGCCGCGTGATGTGGCTGCAGCGTAGGGGCTGGAGCCGACATAGCCCACTTGCACATCGCCAGAGGCAATGGCGGCAAAAATTTCGCCACCGGAATTGAACTTGCGAAAGTCAATTTTGGTGCCGGTGGCTTTTTCAAAGTCACCGTTGGCAATGCCCAGAGACGATGGCAGGGCATCGGTCTGGTAAGCAACAACTACGGGCTTGTCGGCAGCCGAGGCGCTGAGTGCACCAGCCAGCGTCAATGCGCCGAAAGTGGCGGTGAGTAGTTTCTTGAAGAGCTTCATGTTGGGTGTCCTTTGATGGTTCATCGGTACGCGTTATTGCGCCCTGGGACAAACTTTATTTGTGGGGTCTGCAATCAACAACGACCGTTTTCGCCATTGCTTATTCGGATAGTGAGAATCTTGCTGAGACTTCAGACCGCATGCACCGGCAATAGCAGCAGGTTCACAAATACATAGGACAGCACCACCCACAAAACGGCGATGCCCAGACCTGGCAGGATTTCGACCTCGTCAAACGGGTTGTATTCAGTGGGGTCTGTCCATTCTTCAGGAATGTGGGCGGGACCGCGTGGTGTGTTTGACATGGTGAATTCCTCCTTGCGCGTTGTGTGCGTTGGATTCATTCTGTCGGGTTGACGGTGGCAGCGTAACGAAGGAAAACGCTCTAGCACATAACGCCAGCGTGTATGCGGCGGTCTGCACCGCCCGGCTCGGGCGGCGATTCTTAGTGAAGTCTCAGTTGGCCCGCCGTGGCGTTGCCCAGATTGAACACCGCAACTGATTGCACCAAGTCTTGCGCTTGGGCTTTGAGGCTGCTGGCGGCAGCCGCCATTTGCTCGACCA
>CANFNO010000062.1 GCA_947447845.1 Burkholderiales bacterium
GAGCTGGAACTTGATGGGTGTAGTTTGGGCGCTTGCAATGCCGGCAAATAAGCAGGCAAGAGACAGGGCACTGGCCTGCAGGACGAAACGTTTTTTCATGGCTGGATTTCCTAAAAGCTATAACCCAGTCTAAAGCAAGAAGGGTGCCGTACAGGGCGAAGAATCTCAATTCGCCACCTGCCATCGTCCCTGCGCTGCGGGTGTGGGTCGATCACCATTCGAAAGGCAAGGCAATTGCCGGATCTACCGCGCTTGGCTTACCGGCTTGGGCTGGGTGTATGGTTTTGACAGGCTGGCAGCGGTCTTACGCGCGGTGCGGTCGGAAGTTAAATTGGCCGCGAGAACGGGTGCTCCCGACGGTCCGCTATCTGGTGGTCCAGTGCAGTTCAGTTGCGAAGCAGTTCGAGAATCCAACCGTTTCACTACAGTGGCCCTATCTCACAGAAAAGTAACCCAGCCCGAGATGGCTAAAGTAGTCGTGCAGTAACCTAAACTGGCCATACTGGTCGCTTGCGCGGTATTTTCCCTTAGCGGGTACGACTATCGCTAATAGTACAAGCAAGGCGCCATTGCCAATGCTCAGATCCAGCGCTAGGTGCTCGCAACCGGAATGCAGACCGCTGCTGCCATGGATTACTGGGCGACGATGGAGAGTGCCAGGGCGGCGATGGTGTTCAGAATCTGGGGTTTGGGTTGGCGCGTAGCGTGTAGTCGACCCGCGTTTATGCTTAGACACTTGGGCACACATTCTGGGAGGGTGCGAACCTTTGTCCGCGCACTGTGCGAATGAAAACAAGTCTCTCTAAGTTGCGGATTTGCTGCTAAGTAGCGAAGCAGAACAAAGGTGGAAAACGGCCCAAATTACTGCGCAAGATCAACTGATTTGGGGATATGTGAAGTCAAATCGCGATGCCTTCGAAAATCGCCGTCTTAAAGGGCTATAGTGACCAACTCGACATATAAATAAAATGTAAATATGCAGACGTTGTAACTATTACGTTTGTATCTTTGCGGGAGGAATGGATGGCATTACTGAGCCTGGCAAAATCGATCGAAAACATTGACAGTCCTGCGCAAGCCAAAGTGCTGGCAGTCATCAACCACCTGATGCCTATCTTGGCCAACTGGCGCCAGGGCGAGGACCTTCGGGATGCGATCTCAGGTCTCGAGGCAAATATCCGCGATGGCAAGGCCGAGTTGGATACCGCCAAAGCTGAGTTGGTTGCACGCCAAAACTCCCTGAGCGCAGTCAAGTCTCTGATTTTTGGCACGACGCCGGTCGTTCTGATGGTGAGTGGTGTCGCTGCCGGTGCCGGATTGGTTTTGTTTGCGCCTGCAGGTCTGGCTGTAACGGTTGGGGTAGCCGTGTTTGCCACGGGCATCTTTCTAGCCAGGAAAGCTGGCACACAACTCAAAAACCACTGGTCGGAGCAGGTGGGACTTGCGGAATCAACTGTCGCGACGCACGACACTGCGGTCACGCAATTGCTTGCAAACAAAAAGGGACTGGCCGCACAACTAGCGGAACGCGTCGTTGGCTTTCCCGAGCTTAAAGTGGCCGATGTGAGATTCGGGCTTCAATGCACGGAAATTGCGGGGCAAAGTGTCTTGCTGGATTTGTCTGGCGCGCATGAAGAAACCCTGCTCAAGGCGGTGGATGTATCCAACTTGCAGTCCGGGCTGTCCAGTATTTCGGAGAAGGTCAAGCCCCTACTCTCTGTTCCACCGCTTCTTACACCCGACAGCCGGGCCGAACATGACGATCCCGTGCATGCATTGTTCGGAGAGGAAAATCTTCTGCAGGAACTGGTGACCGACTTCACAGTCAATTTGGGGCAACTGAGGGACGTGACGCTGCGCCTGCCGCTAGTTCCCAAACAGAGCATTCTGGTGCAGAGGCTCAATGCAGGCTCCCTCAACCAGGTGCTGCCCAAGACTGCCATCGATATCCACGCCAATGCCAGCAATGCAGGTGATATCCAGGCGTTTGTCAACGAGGTCAACCAGACCAAGGTCAAAGGGCAGAAGGCATTCAAGGATCTGTCCGATGTCTTTGGCGACCTGGAGAAAGCCTGCGACATCTACGCCACGGCGCGAGTTTCTTCCGTCAACACAATCCATGAGAACCTAGTTGAGGTGCTCAACCGGGCCGCATGGTGCAACCGGCGCTTCTACTGCCCCAGAACGATTCAATCGCCCAAATACCTCGAAGACCTTTTGGGCGTCGATCCCGACCGCGCTTACCTGCTGTCATTGGACGACTTGCTGGGTAGGCTGCGTGGCGACTCCGAAGTGAGAAAGCGTCTAGAAGCCAAGCTCGAAGTGGAGGATCAGCTCTGCGTAGCCTACCAGGCCGTGCAGGAATTCATGGGCGGTGTATCGTTTGATCAAAATGGGGAAAACTTGGACAAAGGCGCACGCCCCAAGCACATAGAGCAGCAGTTCCAGGAGGCTGTGCGGCAGTTTTCCAATGTGCTGCAGAGAATTCTAACGGGGACCGCCTATCCCATACTGAACTTCTCCAAAGAAGCGCAGTTGTTCTTTGATCCTGAGCTTGAAGAGTGGTCTTCCACGGCTTCGCCCTATGTCTACGGCACGGCAGACGCGCTCAAGTACGGCAGCGTGGTGAAGGCCTACTCCGACCTTATGTTGCCGATGTGGGAGCACCTGTGGACCGAGAAGGCCGACTTCAGGAAAGCGGAGCTGTTCCGCACCAATGAATCCATGATCAGGATGTCCGAAAAGGAATCGGAGAAGCTGATCAACATTGCGGACCAGTTCCGTGCGGACATGCGGACAGTCCGGGAAAATGTGTACCTCATCGAGTCGGAGCTGCGCTCCAAGAGCTCGGAAATCATTTCATTTCGGGACGGCATGGATGCGTTGGGACTCCTATCCGCCAGAGCCAAAGAGCAAATCACCGATGACAAGCTGGGCAGCATCGCGTTTGGTGATTCGGCCCTGTCCAGCACCGATAGGTTCGAGACATTGCTCTCTACCATGCCACAGACACAGGCAGAGAGCAGGGGCACGGTGCATGACCCCATCGATATGGTCAAGGAGCCTGACGCGCTCTTGGGCTACCAGAGAAATCCCAGCTTGCGCCTCTTGGCACAGTAAGGGAGCGCACCGATGTCTGAAGTGCAATCAGGGGTATCTGCCGGTTACGTGGACAGTGCCATCAATAGCCTGCGCAGTGAGTTGCGTAGCGAGATCCGGCAGGTGCGCAGTGAGCTCCACGGTGAAATCAATGATTTGCGCCGCTGGACCGAGCGCGAAATACAAAGGCTGGAGGAAGAGATGAGACAGGTTGGCGAGATGATAGTCGGTGCAATAAACCGGCAGACGGCCGCTGTCGTCACGGGCGTCGCGGCTACAACAGCCATGATCGAACTGACCAAGCGCCAGATCGAGTCGGATTTCAATCTGACACGCGACAAGATTGAAATCCAGACCGAGTCCACGTTGCAGATTGAGGTCGGCAAGAAGATAGGCGACGCCAGTGCGCTGAAGTCCAAACTGGATGCGTTTTTCAACGACGTGAAGGCACGGTTCGACAAGTCGATCGCTGGCGTTGCGCTCAATCGAGAACTGTACAACCTGAATTTCCAGAAGATCACGGATGAGTACCAGAGCAAGATCGGCACGATTGGCAAACATATCTTCCAGGTCAAACTGGAAGACATAGCGCCTGCCGTGAATGCAGCGCATGTGCCCTATGAAGAGGCACACAGTTTGCCGATCGAAATGGACCTCAAGCGCCTTTCCGCCCGGTCCGCCAACCTTGATGAGACCTTGGGCCTGCTTAAATCAAGCCGTCTGGATGAAGTAGTCAATTCGCTGAGCACCCTGGATGAAACATTGAGCCGCTTCAGTGTTTCGGGTGAACTGCCTGGAGACAAGGTGCTGCTGTGCGTGGAGGGCATTGTCACAAGTAGTGCGATTGCCTCCCAGGCGCTGGTGGGCCTGCTGGCATCCCAGGTGAGCAGCGATGCGGGGGTCACCCTGTCCTACGCTGACGAAAGCTTGAAGCTTATGTCGAAGGCACGCAGTCAGCAGTTTTTGCAGAAGGCACTTTCCGCAAGAACCTTTCGGGACGTAACAGGAGAGGAGATCATCGCTCTTTCAAAAGCAGCTTCCGAACTGCAGGGCAAGAATTTGATATCCGCCAATGCCATGGCATTGTTCGAGGACTTTCTCGGCTCGGGCAACTTGAAGTATCTGGAGGCTTGAAATGAGCGTTGTTCAAGAGGGCAGCAATATCGTTGTCAATGGTTCGGTTGCTGGCAGCGTGCTGCCCACCACCGAGCGCGAACTGGTGTTCCCCGTGTTGGTGGACGGAAGCAGGGAGCGTGTTGTGATTGAGGGATCGCTGTACGGCCGCACTGTCGAGCTGCGATCCAATGTGCGGATCAAGGGGCCGGTTGTTGCCAGGGGTGACACCCGCTTGAATGCCGCAGGCGGACGCATCCAGTTGGACGCAGGACTTACGGTCAACGGCTCGGCAAATTCCGTGATAGACGAGGTGTCATCGCGCTCCCGGGGACTCGTCAATGTGCAGCACGCGGATGTCATTATCAAGGGTGATCTGGCGGTGAACCAGAATGTCTATCTGCGCAACGCGATCGTATTCGGGAGCATCCGCGCCACCAATTGCGTTCTAGAAAATTCCCTAGTGCTGGGCACCTGCCTGATTGACGAGAGTCTGAAGGTCTCCATGAGTTCGATTGGCGGCTACGCAGCGCGGGACGTCTGCTTTGAGGGCAGCTGCCTGATGCTACATGGGCTAGGTGAGAGCCTGACGCAGCCGCTGTTTGTCCCCTATGAGCATACTGACGGATCCATCATTGACAGTGATGTCCGGTATTACCCGGCCATTCGGGACAGCAAGTCCATCATGAACCTTCACCATCTTGAAGGGCAGAGCTATCCCGACTATTCCAGGCTCTACCCCTCGACGGACTGGGTGCGCGCCGACGCGCTGGCCAATCCGGCACTGCAGGAGAGTAACGAGGGGCGTATCGCCAAGTGGATACTGTCCATAGGTGGCAGGGTGAGCGACATTTCCCGGATTGCGCATGCCATCACCAGCCTCACCTTGATGTTGAAGTGCGGATTCGAATACGAGCACTATCACCCGCTTGGACGAGCTGTCCATTTGGACAAGGCTCTGAAAGGGCTGACAGAAGAAGAAGCCTGGATACTCAAGGCCGTGTGCCACTGAGCAGCTATGGCAAATATCCTTTACTCACTCATCCTGCCACCGCTCATCTGGCTGCTATTTGGCGCACCTTCGTTGCTGCACGCAAGCACTTTAGGCATTTTGGCTCTACCGCTACTGCATCTCTGGCTAGTGATTTGGCAGGGTCAGGTTTTCCGGTTGCTCAAGGGAGACCGCTTTACCTACGGCTCTGTCAGCCGCGCAATCAATATCCTGGCCGTGGCGTTTTCACTTGTGATCGCACGTCTGGCACTATTCACCTTTGGGGCGGCGTCAGACAGTCTGTCCAGCGTACCGGCGTATTTCTGGGGCGCGTGGATGCTTGCCCTGGTGGTTTCGCTCAGCCTCCCCATTCTGGCATCGCGTCAGCTCGAGCCCCTGGCCAGCGAAGCGGATCGCAGAAGTTTCGAAAATCCGTGCGACAGTAAATAGGATGGTGGTTTAAATGGCTCTAGGCTGGTTTTCCAAGGAAGTCAAAACAACGTATGTCCTGCGTCCGGATGAATACGCCAACGACCTGATCTACCTGCACCCTGACAGGTCCGTCCCGCGGGGCACCAAGCTTACGGTCCGCAGCGACGAATGTGTCCTGTTCTTCCGCGAGGGAAAGTACATCGGGCGCATTAATGCCGGCTCGGTCATTCTTGACACAGCCAACATCCCCTTCCTGGGCCATTTGATAGTGGACCAGTTCACTGGTGGGAACCACTTTTTGTGCGAACTGTTTTTTGTCTCGCTGCGGGAAACCATCCTGCATGTGCCTCCGTCCCAGCTAGGGCAGTTCAAGGACAGCAATTCCGCCAACGTGGTCGCTGTGAATAGCGCACTCTCCTACACAGTTCGGGTAACAGATCCGGCCAGGTTGGTGATTGAACTGGGCGGCCAGAGTGCGACTTCGGGCACGGTTATCCGGGAAGTATTCAACGGCAGGATGTTGAACCAGCTGCGCAAATCGGTCGGTTTGCGCAGCCAGAAGATGCCGATTCTCAGCGTGGTTTCCAATGTCGATGCGGAAGGGATCAGTGAAGAGATCAGGCTGCTGGGCATTGAGGAATTCGGTGCCTTGGGTATCGTGGTAGGCCGCGTTTATGGCATGTCCTTCTCGCTGGATGAGGCGAGCCTGCATCTGCTGAGGGAATTCGGGAAGCAGGAGGCCGGGCTTGCGCTGCAAGAGAAGGGCATGCGCTTGGCACAGGGCGAAGGATTCGCCGAGTTCAATCTGGTGCAAGGCCAGAGAGCGGCCTTGGAAGGACTGGGAAAGGGATTGGGCACTGGCAACGGCCCCATGATCATGAGCGGCATGAGCCTTGGAGCCAATCTGACCGGCAACCGTCCCCCGGCGCGCTCCACAGCTGCCAGAGGCGGCGCAGTCATCAGCGCGCAGCCCACCTTTTTCATGCGCACTGACAATGGAGAGACGGGGCCGCTTTCTCCTCGGCAAATCGCGTTGATGGCCATGTCCAGGGGTGTAGGGCTTTCAGAAATAGTCATCCGTGGTGTGGACGACCCGACGGACATCGCCTTCACTGCTGATCTGGAGCCCCTGATCGCAAACGAATACGCGCGTCGCCTGCCCAAGGCAGCGCCCGGCGTGCAGGCAGGCGCAGCGCAGGCTTTTGAGTTGGCCTTCAACGGTGCACTGGCCGACGGAATATTGTCTGCAGTGGAACTTGGCATGTTGGCCAACCTAGCCGTAACACTAGGTATCGACAAAGACACACAGGTCGCGCAGGCCCGCATATTGGCCATGGCGCAGGCACGAGGCGTAACGATATCGGCCTGACAGTGGCTCGTATTTTTGGATAGGTTCAAAGAAAATGGAATGCTCGAACTGCGGTGTGGCCTTGCGCCCTACTGCCAAAATTTGTATCAAATGTGGAACTCCGGTGGCGCAGGCAACGGCTGAGCCGCAGGCTTCGGAGCTTCCCCCACCTGTGCCTGTGCCTGTACCTGTGCCGCAGCCACAGGCGCCCATACGAGAATTGGCAAACGTAACTGCGGGTCCGACATTTGAGGCTGCACCGGCAGACTTGTACATGAAGGTGCCTGCTCAAAGATCGGCCCCCACTGCTGCTCCGTCGGCTGCGTCCGCAGCAATAGGTGCCGCTTCCGCTCGGCCTGCCGCGGTAAAGTCCGGCGCAGCAATGAAGTGGACCTTGACCGCCACAGCGGTCGTGGCGGCCATTGCTGTATTTTATTTTTCCGTCGTGCGCGTGCTCGCCACGAAGTCTGCAGAAACTCCGCATGCTGAAGCAGTGGCTCCCGCCGCGCCGGTGCCAGCGCCACCAGCAGCGGCTGCAACGGTTTCTGTAGCAACACCCGCGCTGACTACGGAGGCCCCGCCTGCGGTGGCAGTTGCACCACAGGCAACTGCGGTACCGGCGCCAGCCACTGCGGTGGAAGCGGTGGGCACACAAACGGTTCCCCAGGCTGGAAGCCTGTCCAGGGAGGTGCTCAATGACATGCTGACCAAGGCAACTGGCGGAGACTGGGTAGGACTAGATGAAAAGGTGCGCGCATCGAAGGCCACCGTCTATGAGTTAGGCGATCGCAAGTCGGCTCGTGAATTCAACAAGGCAGGGCTCGACTACCTGGCCAAGGGCGAACCCGAAAAGGCCATTGTCGAACTGGAAAAGGCATCCAACGCGAGCCGGGGTGATGTGGAAATACGTAACAACCTGGGTTACGCAGAGCTCAAGGCACGCCACTTTGAAAAGGCGACCGGCTATTTTTTGGACACGCTGCTGATCGACCCCACACGCACTGCATGTTGGGCCAACGTGGCGGAATCCTTTGCAGAGCGTGACAAGTCTGTTGCTGCCAACGCCGCCCTGCTTTTGAGCCAGCATTTTTCGCGCAACCAGGCCAAGACGATCGAGTTTTATGCCACCGGGTTGGGCCAGCTACCTTCGGAAAAGTTTAGGGCAGCAGTTGCTTCCGTTTTGCCCGCCCTTTCCAATGTCCCCCAATTTGCGCGTTAGGATTTTTTAATGAATCAAGTTGCCACTTTGTTTCAACGCAGCCTGGCAGGGCTTGCCATGTTGGTGCTGTCTGCGGGCACACATGCGGACCAGCTGCAGTCCATTCAGGTTGATGGCCAGGGCGAGATTGGTATACCGGTTTCCATCACCGTGAATATTGACGTATCGAATGCGTCCAGTGCCAACAAGTCCTGCGGATTGGACATCCAGTACGGTGACGGTGTTGTCGAAGAGTTTCTGCCTGGAAGAAACGGGTCGCAGGAATTTCCCGTCCGGGTGACACACGTCTACACCACCCCCGGCAATTACGTCATCAAGGCAATCGGCAAGACGAAGTTTCGCGGCCTCGCCACAGCCATCGCTTGCTCCGGAGCAGACTTGTATGCCCCGCACTCTGTGTCAGACGGTGCAGCCCGTAAGGCACAGGAAAGTGCTGCCGCCAAGGCGGGTGAACTTGATGCCAAGGAAGCCAATCTCAGGAAGATGCAGGATGAACTGGCCAAGGTAAAGCAAGCCCAATTGCAAAGAGAGCAGGAGCTGGACCTGAAGGAAAAGCGCGCCCGTCAGGCAGAGGCTGCTGCAACCGCTGCGGCCTTCGCTGCGGCCGCAGCCAAGGAGTCCGCACTTAAAGCCACGGTCGAGCAGCCTGCGCCGCCGCCCAAGAAGGCGCCTGCCAAGCCAGCGGCAACCATCGATGCATTTTGATTGGCACCGCGCAGGATGTGCTTGACCGCTGCCTTCTGGAACCGATAAGAAAGCCACTGACTTGCGTGCCTACAACAAGTTAATGGTGGGCAGTTGCGGCATTGGCATGTGAGGGGGCCTGAGAACCGTCAGGAAAATCTCGGCTCGGGAACGCCCATCAGTTATTGATGGACTCGGGCGGGCGCTGTCAGAAGTCCTTTTCGAACGCAAGGCGGATGCCAGCCCTTTTGCGACCGCTCCCATACAGGCGGGACCTGGGGTTCGGTCAAATATTAGGTGAATGCTATTGAAGAGGTTTACTTCTGCGGCTGTAAAGCGAGTGCCACAGCCCCATTTTGGGATGGTAGTCACAAGACGCATGTGTAAGTCTTAGAAGCGCGTTTGCAACTATATGTTTTGGATCTATTCAAGGGCCACTATGGAGCAGGCAGATCGCAATTTGCTAGTTCCGCTTGCAGCCCGTCAGAGTAATTTCTGGGCGAATTTCCAATGACTCCTGAAGCTACATCACTGACATCACCGTCGAAATATTGCTGACTATTACTTTTGATAATTGCTAGCCAATGAGGTTGTCGGTCAGTACAGGGCCGGTGTCGGTAATCCA
>CANFNO010000063.1 GCA_947447845.1 Burkholderiales bacterium
AAACCGTTGACTGGCAGACCGCACTGGAATACGTTGCTAACGGCCTTAAGCAGATCAAGACCAGCCACGGCGCTAAGTCAATCGGTGCACTGGTGAGCCCGCACAGCACGCTTGAAGAACTGCACTTGGCCGGCGCACTAGTGCGTGGCCTTGGCAGTGAAAACATCGACTACCGTCTGCGCAATTCTGAGTTTGAAGTTGCTGACAAAGCGCGCTATCTGGGTACTTCGATCGCATCGTTGTCGCATCTGGAGAGTGTTCTAGTGGTGGGTACCAATCTGCGCAAGGACCATCCGCTGTTCGCACAACGGATTCGCCAAGCAGCTAAATTTGGTTGCCAAGTTAGCGCGTTGAACGCTGAGACATTTGACTGGGCTTTACCTGTCGCCAATGGCTTGATTGTTCCGACATGCAATTGGGTACAGGCACTTGCCGATATCGCAGTCGCAGTGGCTGCAGAGAAGGGCGTTGCTGCACCCGCCGCGGGTACCACCAATGCCGTGGCTGAAGCCATTGCGCACAGCCTGCTGGGCGGTGAACGCAAAGCCATTCTGCTGGGCAATGCGGCAGCACATCATGCAAAGGCTTCGAGCCTTCTGGCTTTGGCCAACTGGATCGCTGCACACACGGGCGCATCTGTGGGTTATCTCACCGAAGCGGCCAACACGGTGGGTGCTCAAGTAGCTGGGGCATTGCCTCGTTATGAAGGTCTCAATGCAGGGCAAATGCTGTCCGGCGGATTGAAAGCTGCCCTGTTGCTTAATACCGAGCCGGTGTTCGACAGTGCTGCAGGGGAGCAAGCCGCTCTGAACTTGGGTAAGGCGGACATGGTGGTAACACTGAGCCCGTTCAAAACCAATATGTCCTTTAGCGATGTGCTGTTGCCAATTGCACCTTTCACCGAAACCGCTGGCACTTTTGTTAACGCAGAAGGCCGTGTGCAAAGCTTCCACGCTGTAGTACGCCCCGCTGGTGAAGCCCGTCCTGCATGGAAGGTAATTCGCGTACTGGCCAATTTGCTGGGTCTGCCTGGCTTTGATTTTGAGTCGGCACAGGAGGTTCTCGCGGCCATGCACCATGACAAGGGTGGCGTGCCCGAGTTTGTACCTGCTGAGCGTTTGGGCAATGGCAGCACGGGAGCGATTGACCTTAGTCCGGCCGCTACCGAACCAGTTGTTGCTGCAATCTACCAATTGGATGGCACAGTGCGCAGAGCGACCTCACTGCAAATGACTGCGGATGCGCGTGCAGCATTAACCCCGTCTGCACAGGAGGCACTGGCATGATCGATACCATTTTTAATACAGGTGCAGGCTTGCTGGCTGCGCCTTGGTGGGCAGCACTGGCTTGGCCGGTTATCTGGACGCTTATCAAAATTGTTGCGGTGGTTATGCCGCTGATGGGTGCTGTGGCCTACACCACACTGTGGGAGCGTAAATTTCTGGGCTGGATGCAGGTTCGCCTGGGGCCCAATCGGGTCGGTCCATGGGGCTTGTTGCAACCTATCGCAGATGCGATGAAGTTGCTGACCAAAGAAATTCTAGTTCCAGCTGCGGCCAGCAAAGGACTGTTCTTTATTGGTCCTGTGCTGACAATCATGCCGGCCATGGCGGCCTGGGCGGTCGTGCCTTTTGGTCCTGACGTGGCGTTAGCCAATGTCAATGCCGGTTTGATGTATGTGATGGCTATCGCTTCAGTGGAAGTTTATGGTGTCGTTATTTCCGGTTGGGCTTCGAATTCCAAGTATGCTTTCCTGGGGGCCATTCGCGCCTCTGCACAAATGGTGAGTTACGAGATCGCCATGGGTTTCTGTCTGGTGGTAGTGCTGATGGTTTCCGGCAGCATGAACATGACCGATATCGTATTGGTACAAGGCAAGGGTCAGTTTGTCGACATGGGCATGGGAGTTTTCTCCTGGAACTGGCTGCCGTTGATGCCGATCTTTGTAATCTACGTGATCTCCGGTCTGGCTGAAACAAATCGCCATCCCTTTGACGTAGTGGAAGGTGAAGCTGAAATCGTAGCGGGTCACATGGTCGAGTACTCGGGTATGTCGTACGCCATGTTCTATTTGGCTGAGTACGCCAATATGTGGCTTATCTCGATGCTGGCTTCTGTGCTCTTCCTGGGTGGCTGGCTGTCACCGTTCGCGGCGCTTGAATGGATTCCAGGCTGGATCTGGCTGGGCGCAAAAGCCTTTCTGATGGTGAGCTTCTTTATCTGGGTGCGAGCCACCTTCCCCCGCTTCCGATATGACCAGGTTATGCGCCTGGGCTGGAAAGTATTCATTCCTCTGACGCTGGTATGGCTGACAGTGGTGGGCATCTGGATGCAAACGTCCTTCAACATCTGGAAGTGAAGGATTCAATCATGTCTAACCATTTTGTCGCCCGCACGCCTTCTGTTTTTTCGCTCAAAGACTTTTTGTACAGCTTCCTACTAGTGGAGTTGTTCAAGGGCTTGGCACTGACGGGACGCTATCTGTTTCGCCGCAAGGTGACGGTTCAGTTCCCTGAGGAAAAGACCCCGCTGTCTCCACGTTTCCGCGGTCTGCACGCGTTACGCCGCTATGAGAATGGCGAAGAACGTTGCATCGCCTGCAAACTGTGTGAAGCAGTATGCCCGGCTATGGCCATCACGATCGAGTCGGAAGTGCGTGCAGATGGTTCACGTCGCACCAACCGATACGACATTGATCTCTCCAAGTGTATTTTTTGTGGCTTCTGTGAAGAGAGTTGTCCCGTGGACTCGATTGTGGAAACACACATCCTTGAATTCCATGGCGAAAAACGCGGTGATTTGTACTTCACCAAAGAAATGTTGCTGGCTGTGGGTGATCGCTATGAGAGCGTCATAGCTGCCAACAAGCAGTCGGACGCAAAGTACCGTTAAGAGCCATTCCAGAAAGTTTTGAATCATGAATGTCACGACGGGTCTTTTCTACGTTTTCTCTACGGTGCTGCTCATAGCAGCCTTTAGGGTCATCACTGCGCGCAATCCGGTCCATGCCGTGTTGTTCCTGGTGCTGACCTTCTTTCAAGGTGCCATGATCTGGATGCTGCTCAAGGCCGAGTTCCTGTCCATCGTGTTGGTACTGGTTTACGTGGGCGCCGTGATGGTGCTGTTTCTTTTCGTTGTAATGATGATGGACATAAACGTCGAGAATCTGCGTCACGGCTTCTGGAAACATTTTCCATTTGCGGCCTTGGTGGGTGTGGTTATCGCGCTCGAAATGGCTGCGGTCTCGATGCGAGGATTCCGTCCGGCAGATGTTGTAGCTAGCACGCCGGAACCTGCGGTTTCAAACACCCACGAACTCGGGAAGGTTCTGTTCACCCAATATATCTATCCCCTGGAAGTGGCGGCGGCGATTTTGCTGGTTGCCATGTTCGCTGCCATTGCGTTGACTTTACGTGCCCGCAAGGATAGCAAACACGTAAGCCCTGGCGTACAGGTTCGCGTAAAGGCCAGGGATCGCATGACCGTGCTAAAGATGGCGGCTACGCAGCCCGCTGCTGAACCAGCGCCAGAAGCTGCACCTGAGGTAAAACCATGACACTCACACTGGGTCACTTTCTTGCATTAGGCGCAATTCTGTTCGCCATGTCGGTGGTAGGAATTTTTCTCAATCGCCGCAACTTGATTGTTTTGTTGATGGCCATTGAACTGATGTTGCTAGCCGTCAATACCAACTTCGTTGCCTTTTCCTACTATCTGCACGACATGCACGGTCAGGTGTTTGTTTTCTTTATCCTGACCGTTGCTGCGGCGGAGTCTGCCATTGGCTTGGCAATTCTGGTTCTGTTGTTCCGTAACAAGTCCAGCATCAACGTAGACGAACTCAATTCGCTCAAGGGTTAAAAAAAAATGAGTCAAACCCTTTCCGCTTCTACCCTGATTTGGGTACCCCTGGCGCCCCTGGTTGGTTCTGTTCTGGCCGGCGTGCTCGGCACCAAGTTCGGTGGCAACCGCATGGGCCGCGTTGGCAGCCATACGCTGACAATTCTGGGCGTACTGGTAGCCTTTGTACTGTCGGTCATGACACTCCTGAGCGTGGTGCAGGACGGTGCCCGTTTCAATGAAACCCTCTACACATGGATGTCGGTGGGCGGTCTGAAAATGGAAATCGGCTTCCTGGTCGATGGCTTGACCGCCATGATGATGTGCGTGGTTACCTTTGTATCGCTGATGGTGCACCTGTACACGGTGGGCTATATGCATGAAGACGAAGGCTATAACCGATTCTTCGCCTATATCTCGCTGTTCACCTTTTCGATGCTGATGCTGGTCATGAGCAACAACTTGCTACAACTGTTCTTTGGTTGGGAAGCTGTAGGTTTGGTGTCCTATTTATTGATCGGTTTTTGGTTCAACAAGCCCACGGCAATCTTTGCCAACATGAAGGCCTTCCTGGTCAACCGTGTCGGCGACTTCGGCTTCATTCTGGGCATCGGTCTAATCGTGGCCTTCGCCGGTACGCTGAACTACGCTGAAGTGTTTGGCAAGAGAGAAGAACTCGCAGCATTGATGTTTCCAGGTACTGAATGGATGCTGGTCACTGTGGTTTGCATTTGCTTATTTATCGGTGCGATGGGTAAATCTGCCCAATTTCCCCTGCATGTTTGGCTGCCTGACTCTATGGAAGGCCCGACACCTATTTCCGCACTGATTCATGCTGCCACGATGGTGACGGCTGGTATCTTCATGGTTGCGCGCATGTCACCGCTGTTTGAATTGAGCGACACAGCACTTAATTTTGTGTTGGTGATTGGTTCGATTACCGCTTTGTTTATGGGCTTTTTGGGCGTCATCCAGAATGACATCAAACGGGTGGTGGCTTACTCCACCTTGTCGCAGTTGGGCTATATGACGGTCGCACTAGGTGCCTCGGCCTACTCGGTTGCAGTGTTTCACCTGATGACCCATGCCTTCTTCAAGGCCTTGCTGTTCCTGGGTGCGGGCTCGGTCATCATGGGCTGCCACCACAACCAGGACATTCGTTGGATGGGCGGTCTGCGCAAGTACATGCCCATTACTTGGATTACTTCTCTGGTGGGGTCATTGGCGCTGATTGGCACGCCGTTCTTTGCTGGCTTCTATTCCAAGGACAGCATTATCGAAGTGGTAGCAGAAAGCCATTTGCCAGGAGCCGGATTTGCGCACTTTGCGGTTCTGGCAGGTGTGTTTGTTACCGCCTTCTACTCGTTCCGCATGTACTTCCTGGTTTTCCATGGCAAGGAGCGCTTTGACCAGAATCCGGATGCCCACCATGGTCATGACGACCATGGTCATGGTCACCATGACAGCAAGCCGCACGAATCCCCCTGGGTGGTGTGGGTTCCCTTGGTGTTGCTAGCGATACCTTCCGTGTTCATCGGCTACATGACGATTGAGCCAATGCTATTCGGCGACTTCTTCAAGGGTGCAATCTTCATTGATGCGGAGAAGCATCCTGGTATGGAGGAACTGGCACATTTGTTCCACGGCAGGGTGGAAATGGCGTTACATGCCGTTAGCACGGCACCGTTCTGGCTAGCCTTGTCCGGTGTCGTGTTGTCTTACTACATGTACATGATCAATCCGGCGCTGCCGGCGGCGATTAAGAAGGCTGCTTCACCGATATATACCTTGCTGGAAAACAAGTACTACATGGACTGGTTCAATGAAAACGTGTTGGCTCGCGGCGCACGTGCTTTGGGAACCGGTTTGTGGAAGGGTGGAGACCAGTTCCTTATCGATGGTGCCGTTGTCAACGGCTCATGGAAGCTGGTTGGTTGGGTTTCTAGCGGTGTGCGCAAGATCCAGACGGGTTATCTATATCACTACGCGTTAGTCATGATTTTGGGCGTTTTCGTCCTTATGACGTACTTCGTTTGGCTCAAGTAGGAGAAAGAAATAATGGGATTGTTGAGCCTTGCGATCTGGACGCCAATTGCGTTCGGTATTGTTCTTCTGGCCCTGGGTCGTGATGACCAGGCGAACAGCGTACGCTGGGTTGCCCTGATTGGCTCCTTGGTCAGTCTTTTGGTGACGTTGCCTCTTTACGGGCAGTTTGATAACCATTCGGCCGCAATGCAGTTTGTCGAAAATGCTCCGTGGATTGAGCGTTTCAATATCAGTTACCACCTCGGTATCGACGGCATCTCTTTCTGGTTTGTATTGTTGACTGCATTCATCAATGTCATTGTGGTCATCGCCAGTTGGGAATCCATCACCTCGCGTGTTAACCAGTACATGGGTGCCTTCCTGATTTTGAGCGGACTGATGATCGGCGTGTTTTGCGCGCTGGACGGCATGTTGTTTTACGTGTTCTTTGAAGCGACTCTGATCCCGATGTATCTGATCATTGGTATTTGGGGCGGACCGAACAAGATTTACGCTGCCTTCAAGTTCTTCCTCTACACCTTGATGGGTTCGCTGCTGCTGCTGATTGCCCTGATTTATCTCTACACCCAGTCGGGTGGTAGCTTTGATCTGGCTGTCTGGTATGCGTTGCCACTGAGCGGCACTGCGCAGACCTTTATCTTCTTTGCTTTCCTGGCTGCGTTTGCAGTCAAGGTTCCGATGTGGCCGGTACACACATGGTTGCCTGATGTACACGTGGAGGCTCCTACTGGCGGTTCCGCTGTGCTGGCTGCCATTATGTTGAAGCTCGGTGCCTACGGTTTTCTGCGCTTCTCGTTGCCGATCGCACCTGATGCAGCGCATCAATATGCTGGCGTCATGATTGCTTTGTCGCTAATTGCTGTGGTGTATGTGGGTCTGGTTGCCATGGTGCAGCAGGACATGAAGAAGCTGGTGGCCTACTCATCGGTGGCGCATATGGGTTTCGTTACCCTGGGCTTTTTCATCTTCAGTGATCTGGGTGTTTCTGGCGGCATTGTGCAGATGATTGCCCACGGCTTTGTGTCGGCTGCCATGTTCCTTTCCATTGGCGTTCTATATGACCGTGTGCATTCCAGGGAGATCGCCAGCTATGGCGGTGTGGTCAACACCATGCCCAAGTTTGCGGCATTTGCTTTGCTCTTCTCTATGGCCAATTGTGGACTGCCGGGTACAGCAGGTTTTGTGGGTGAGTGGATGGTGATTTTGGGTGCGGTCAAATTCAATTTCTGGATCGGCTTTGCAGCTGCGAGTGCACTTATATTTGGTGCAGCCTACACCTTGTGGATGTTCAAGCGCGTATACCTTGGTCCGGTGAGTAACCACCACGTCAAGGATCTGCTGGATATCAATCCTCGTGAGTTTCTGGTGATGTCCCTTCTGGCCGCCGCTGTCTTGTATATGGGTATTTATCCCAAGCCGTTTACAGACGTGATGGATGCCTCGGTAACACAATTGCTCAAACATGTTGCAACTTCCAAGTTGCCAAGTTGAATTGATCAAACTGAATTGAGAGATAAATGATGATTGACAAAATCAGTTGGATCACGGCCTACCCCGAGATGTTGTTATTCGGGATGGCCTGTGTGATTGCTTTGTTTGACCTGGGCGTCAAGACGCCCCTGCGAGGCGCCACCTACGGCTTAACCCTGCTGACATTGGCCGTGGTTGCAATTCTGGAAGCTCTGTACGCGTCCGGTGGAGCAACCTATTACGGCTTTGGCAATATGGTGGTCAGTGACTCCATGGGCAACTGGCTTAAATGCTTCTCCACAGTGGCAGTCATGATGACCCTTGTCTACGGACGCCCCTACGCTGGGCAACGTGACATGTTGCGTGGTGGTGAACTGTTTACG
Organism: Burkholderiales bacterium; assembly: GCA_947447845.1. The sequence continues at coordinate 7,740 of CANFNO010000063.1, forward strand.
CTTAGTTTGTTTTCGTTGTTGGGCATGTTCGTCATGATTTCCGGCAACAACTTCCTGGTGATCTATCTGGGGCTGGAGTTGCTGACATTGTCCAGCTATGCCTTGGTCGCACTGCGTCGTGACGATGTTGTAGCCACGGAGGCTGCTATTAAGTACTTTGTGCTCGGCGCGATGGCCTCAGGTTTCCTGCTTTACGGCATGTCGATGCTGTACGGTGCAACGGGTTCGCTGGATATTACAGCAGTGTTTAAGGCGATTGCTTCGGGCCATGTGCAGCACCAAGTGTTGATATTTGGTCTGGTGTTCATCGTTTGCGGTCTGGCATTTAAGCTAGGCGTGGTGCCTTTCCACATGTGGATTCCCGATGTGTATCAGGGTGCACCGACTGCGATCACGCTCATGATCGGTGGCGCTCCCAAGTTGGCCGCCTTTGGCATGACCATGCGACTGCTGGTCGAAGGAATGTTGCCGTTGGCTATCGATTGGCAGCAAATGTTGCTAGTGCTTTCCGTTGGCTCTTTGCTGCTGGGTAACCTGGCTGCCATCATGCAGACCAATGTCAAACGCATGCTGGCCTTTTCCACGATTTCGCAAATGGGCTTTGTCCTCCTCGGGCTTATGTCTGGTGTGGTGAATGGCAACACGTTGCATGCTGCCAATGCCTTCAGTTCCTCCATGTTCTACGTAATCACCTATGTGCTTACCACCTTGGCAAGCTTTGGTGTCTTGCTTTTGCTATCGCGCGAAGGCTTTGAAAGTGAAGAGATCTCCGACTTCGCCGGCCTGAATCAGCGTAGTCCACTGTATGCCGGCATCATGGCCATCTCCATGTTCTCACTGGCAGGTATTCCACCGCTTGCAGGTTTTTACGCCAAGCTGTCGGTGCTCCAAGCGCTGATCGCCACTGGCAACCCGGCTTATCTGTACTTGGCAGTGTTCGCTGTGATGATGTCACTTATCGGTGCCTTCTACTATCTGCGCGTAATCAAGGTCATGTATTTTGATGCCCCTATTACGGTCAGTAATGTGGTGGCGGGTACCGATGTGCGCGTGGTCTTGTGCCTCAATGGCGTGCTGATCATTCTGTTGGGATTGATGCCTGGTGGTTTGATGGCCTTGTGTGCCCAGTCTGTGTTGCAGATGCTGGGTACCTGAAGCACAAGCGGCTTAAAGCATTTGTATCCGGGCTGCAATCTGATTGCAGCCCGTTTTTCATTGAAAAGGGAAATTGTTCTTGACCACGTCCACCTTTGACCACCTGACGGAGACTCGGAAGTCTTCGCAAGAAGTTTTCAAGGGCCGCTTTCTACACGCCTTTCGTGATGTCGTGACGCTGCCCGATGGCAAAGAAGCGACCCGCGAATATGTAGTGCATCCGGGTGCAGTCATGATCATTCCCCTGCTACAAGATGCCCAAGGTAATTTTCGCGTGGTCTTGGAGCGCCAGTACCGATATCCGATTGGTCAGGCAATGATTGAATTCCCTGCGGGTAAACTGGACCCGGGCGAATCGGTTGCAAGCTGTGCGCAGCGGGAATTACTGGAGGAGACCGGCTACTCCGCCACCGAGTGGGCGCGTGCTGGTCTTATGCATCCGGTGATCTCCTACTCCACCGAGTTCATCGACGTCTGGTTTGCGCGCGGTCTTACGGCAGGCGCACAGCATCTGGATGCGGGCGAGTTTCTCGACGTGTTTACCGCCTCGCCCGAAGAACTGCTGCAATGGTGCAT
>CANFNO010000064.1 GCA_947447845.1 Burkholderiales bacterium
AGCACGGGGAAGGGCATGCTGCCAAAGTCCAGCACGATGTGGTGGGTGTCGTAATCGGCACCGGCCGTGGCGCCGACTTCGGTGACGCGCACATTGCCCACCACTTTGGCAGTGATAGTTTTCTCGGTGGCCTTGGGGCCGTAGAGGTTGGTGTACGCATGCGCTGCGGACCAGGGTGGCACGGTGGCGCCAAATGCGCTTGAGTTGAATGCCTCTTGACCGCTGGGGTCTGGTTGGATGTTAGGTGTTGCCTGCAGTTGTACTTGCGCTTCAGCCGTGTCTGCCACACCGGCTTGTGCCAGTTGTTCAGCGCTCAATTCAGCCGGCAGTTCGTCCCAGAGCAATTGGTCTTCGATGGGGTAAGCCGCTACCTTGGGCATGGTGCGCCAGTTGTCAATCGAGCCTGTAGGGCAGGGCGAGATGCAGGCCATGCAGAGGTTGCAGACATCGGCCTTGACGACGTAGTTGCGGCTGTCGTGGGTGATGGCGCCTACTGGGCAGATTGCTTCGCAGGTGTTGCAGCGGATGCAAATTTCGGGGTCGATCAGGTGTTGTTTGATGACTGTCTCTGTCATGTTCGTCTTTCTCTTTTGTGCAGGGTGCTAATTTAACTTCACCTACTTTTACTTGTTATTTTTTTACTCTTCCATTTTTTTTACTCCCCCAACCTTTTTTACTCCCCCATTTTTTTTACTCCCCCATCCCCCCGCCCCTTACCCCCCGTCGGGGTAAGGGGAGCCTAAGGCGGACAGCCAATTTTGCTTTTTGGCTTCGGCTGCGCCTTCAATGAAGTGAGGCTGATTGGCTGGCGTTGCGTTGTGGGGATGGCGCTGGTTGTTGCGTGCCAACGCTACGTCTCAAGACCACTACATCGCTGCATCGCTGCATCGCTGCATCGCTGCATCGCAAGACCACAACACCACAAGACCACAAGACCGTTCGCGCAAAGAGTCCGACATTGCCGCACAAGTTCTTCAAACCCTCACGTAATTTAACGCGTAGCCGAAGCGAAGCAACCAAATTGGCTGTCCGCCTTAGGCTCCCCTTACCCCGACGGGGGGTAAGGGGCTGGGGGATGGGGGAGTAAAAAACCTGGAGAAGTAAGAAGGTAGGTGAGTTAAAGCGATAAGAGAAGTTTAAAAAACTTCAGTTAAACCGAACATACTCAAAATCCACCGGCTGCCGATTAATCCCCATCACCGGAGGCGCAATCCAGTTAGCAAACTTGCCAGTCTCCACAACCCGACCCATCAAGCTCGCAACAAACGCGCGGTCTGCACCAGAAGGCAACCAGTTGTCCACATTGGCCTTCCATTCGGCATCCGTCAACACACGTCCATCCGGCGAAATCTTGGCACCAGATAGAGAACCAATGTTGCGATGGAATGCCTTGTGCGGCGTCTTCAGACGGAAGGGAATGCCAGCCTTCTCGATGACCTTGTTCCAACGTTCCACACCACCGATTGAGTCCTTGATGTAGTCATCGCGCAGCACTTCGTTCAGCGCGTTGAGCATGGGCACTTCGCGCTCGATCAGTTGACCATTGCTCACCGACAAAACCTTGTAGGTCTGGCCTTTAAGTTGGTGGTCGTCATTGCGCTTGCCTTCTTCATAGCGACCCTTCAGGCCGGTGTTGTAGAAGGTGGCGGCGTTGCTGGACTCGTCGGCACCGAACAGGTCGATGGTCACGCTGAAGTGGAAATTCAGGTAGCGCTGCAGCGTGGGCAGGTCGATCACACCGGCGGCGCGCAGCTTGGTCACATCGTCGGTCTTCATCTCGTTCATGGCGGCACAGGTGCGGCTGATGACGCGGCTGATGCCGGACTCGCCCACGAACATGTGATGCGCTTCTTCGGTCAGCATGAACTTAGTAGTCCGGGCCAGCGGGTCGAAAGACGACTCGGCCAAAGCGCAGAGCTGGAACTTGCCGTCACGGTCAGTGAAGTAGGTGAACATGAAGAAGGAAAGCCAATCCGGCGTCTCTTCATTGAATGCCTGCAGGATGCGCGGGTTGTCTTCCTGACCCGAGCGACGCTCCAGCAGCGCTTCACCTTCCTCGCGTCCATCGCGACCGAAGTATTTGTGCAGCAAATACACCATGGCCCACAGGTGGCGGCCTTCTTCCACGTTCACCTGGAACAGGTTGCGCAGGTCGTACTGGCTGGGCGCGGTCAGGCCGAGGTGGCGTTGCTGCTCCACCGATGCGGGTTCGGTGTCACCTTGCGTGACGATGATGCGGCGCAGATTGGCGCGGTATTCGCCAGGCACGTCCTGCCATGCGGCTTCGCCTTTGTGGTCGCCGAAATGGATCTTGCGGTCTTGCTCTGCAGGGTTCAGGAAGATGCCCCAACGGTAGTCAGGCATCTTCACATGGCCAAACTGCGCCCAGCCTTGCGGGTCCACGCTGACGGCGGTGCGCAAATACACATCGAAGTTCTGGCTGTGATCCGGACCCATGTCGCCCCACCATTGCAGGTAGTTGGGTTGCCACTGCTCCAGCGCGCGCTGCAGGGTGCGGTCTTCGCTCAGGTTGACGTTGTTGGGGATCTTGTCGCTGTAATCGATGTTGCTCATGTCTGTCTCCAAAAAATAATGAAACTATCCGGCACGAAATGTCTTACTCAGGGATGCCGCGGAACCGGCTTCGCCGGGCCGTTGGCATCGCCCCCTTGAGGGGGGAACGGGCTACACGAAGTGAGCCTGGAAGGGGGTGGTTTTCATACACGATTCCAGTCAAAGGCAGCTTTGTCGCCTTTTCCGTAAACCTTCAATGCGCCTTTTTCACCGACCGCGTTGGGCCGCTGGAAGATCCAGTTCTGCCAGGCGGTCAGGCGGCCGAAGACGCGGGTGAACATGTTCTCGGGGCCGTTAAAGCGCAGGTTGGCTTCCAGGCCGGTAAGCGCGTCGGGCGACATCGAGACGCGCTCTTCCACGGCAATGCGTACTTCGTCGGTCCAGTCGATGTCGTCTGGATTGGATGTCACCAGTCCCAGTGCAAATGCGGCGTCGGCGTCCAGCGCTTTGCCAGCCTGTGCGCGCACTGCGTCCAGGGCCGGTGCTTCGCTGTAGAAGCGGCGTTGCAAGCGGCTTTGCTCGGTCACCATCGGGAACAAACCAAAGTTGGTATCCGACACCGTGATCTTGGGAGTGGCGGCTTCGTCATCGGGGAGGATCAGCATATAGCTGCGGTCGCAGGCCAGGGCCAGTTCCAGCAAGGTGCCGGCAAAGCAGGAGCCGGGTTCGATCAGCGCAAACAGACTGCGCGAAGACACGTCCAATCGGGCCAAAGTGCGGCGCAGCAGACCGATGGTTTCACGCACCAGCCAATGGTTTTGGTGGGCTACCAACGTGGCGTCAGATGCCAGCACAGCAGCCGAGTCGCCCAAGGTCTTGATCAGCCAGATGCCGATGTCCAGCTCGTTGGTGCGCATTTGCAGAATCGCGTCTTCCAGCTCGCGGGCCATGGCCAGTGGGTACCACTTGTCACCGGCGGCTTCGATACCGGCGATGTCGGTAGGCTGGGCGCCGTTCGGGCTCTTCACGGTGAATACGGCAGTGCGCTTGGCACGGTCGATTTCCACCGTCACATACTGGTAACGCAGGGCGTCTGCTTCCACCGTGCGCTGCAGCGGGTTCAGCGTCACGCCTTTGCCATCAGCGGGACGGTCGCTTTTCTCTGCCAGCGCCAATGCGCGTTCCTGTACCTTGGCGGCAAACTGTGCGGGCTTGGCGATGGCGTCCACGAGGCGCCAGTCCACGGCCTTCTGGCCGCGCACCCCTTCGACGCTGGTGCAGAAAATGTCGGCCAGGTCATGGCGCACTTTGCGCTTGTCGGTGACGCGGGTCAGGCCGCCGGTGCCGGGCAAGACGCCCAGCAAAGGCACTTCGGGCAAGCTGACCGCGCTGGAGCGGTCGTCCACCAGAACGATTTCGTCGCAGGCCAGGGCCAGTTCGTAGCCGCCGCCAGCGCAAGCGCCATTCACTGCGGCCAGGAATTTCAGGCCACTGTGCTTGGAAGTGTCTTCCAGGCCGTTGCGGGTTTCGTTGGTGAACTTGCAGAAGTTCACTTTCCAGGCATGGCTGGAAACGCCCAGCATGAAGATGTTGGCCCCTGAGCAAAACACCTTTTCCTTGGCGCTGGTGACCACCACGGTGCGCACTTCGGGGTGCTCGAAACGGATACGGCCGATGGCATCGTTCAGCTCGATGTCCACGCCGAGGTCGTAACTGTTGAGCTTGAGTTTGTAGCCGGGGCGCAAGCCCGCACTCTCATCGATGTCGATGGACAGGGTGGCCACCGGGCCGTTGAAGGCCAGTTTGACGTGGCGGTACTGGCTGGGATGGGTCTGGTATTCGACGCGGGGCGGTGTGGCGGTGGTCATAGTTGGCTCGTCTCCAAAAAAGATGGTTATCAGTGCGGGTGTTTGTTTTCTTGATGTGAATAATAATGCATCTTATAAAACGAGGTCAAGCACTTTGCTGCATCTTTTTGAAAATTCAGCTTTCCGGGCTCAGGCAGGTAACTGCAACAGCTCACGCACCATACTGCGCAAAGCTCTGAAAGTTTCGTCCAGCGGCTGGGCGCTGGTATCAAGTTTGAGTTGCGACTTGCTATAGAAGGCAGCGCGTCCGGCCAGGATGCTTTTCAGGTCTTCCATAGCCTCACGGCTGTTGGCCATGGGGCGCATATCCCCCTGCGCAACCACCCGCTTCATGTGGTCCTCCGGATCGGCGTGCAGCCAGACCGTGGTGCAGTGGCTGAGCAACTGGTTGAAGGTCGCCGGGTCCGATACCAGGCCGCCAGGGGTGGCAATCACCGCTTCGGGGTAAATCTGAATCGCCTCTTCCAGCGCCCGGCGTTCGTAGCGGCGGTAGGCGTTCATGCCATACAGGTTCTGGATTTCGTTGACGCTGCAGCCGGCAAACTTCTCGATTTCGCGGCTCAGCTCCACAAACGGAAAGCCCAAATCATCGGCGAGCATCTGGCCAAGTGAGGACTTGCCTGCGCCGCGAAGCCCTACCAGAGCCACTCTGGGGTTTGCGTGCGGCGTGCCGCCACCGGTTCCCAAGGCTTCACCAATCGCTATGCGGGCCCGGCGCAAGTGCACTTCGTCGGCATTTTCAAGCAATTCTCGGATCAGCAACCACTCGGGATTGGAGGTGGTGACGTCGCCCAACAACTCGAACAGCGAGCATTGCAAGGCACCGGCTACTTGCAGCAACACCAGGATGGAGGCATTGCCTTCGCCGTACTCCAGATTGGCCAGGTGGCGCTCGGACACGTCGGCCGCTGCAGCCACGGCCTTGCGCGTCATGCCCCGACGCGAACGCAGGGAGCGCACGCGCTCGCCCAGACTGACCAGAAAAGGGTTCTTTTCCGGCGCACGCTCGGCGCTTAGGGTGTTTTGGGGGGCTGCCTCGGGGGACAGGATTGCTTCAGTCGTCATAGTGGAACTCAGGGGTTACCCGCATACATGCAATATAGTGCTTGACACTGCAACGGTCGGGCTTTATCGTTCATGCGTGCACAATAATTCATGTTGTGCAACTTGGCAAGCCTGAAACTCAACACCGGAGTCTTTTGTGTCCTCACCCGCTGCAACCTCTTCTGCTGCAACACCTCCCGCGGTGTCCGCCTTTCGTGAACTGCTGGCCCAACTGACTGGCGAGATCGCCGGACGGGCTCTGGACGCGCAATTAGACAATTGGCTCAACGAACACCATGGCGTGGCCAGCGCCAGCTACCAGCAACTCAAGGCCGCCTGCATCCAGGGCGTGGCGGAAGGCTGGTTGTGCAAATATGAAGGCGGCGGTCTGCGCTATGGCCGCATCTTCAAACCGGCCGACGATTTGCACGGCTTTTCGGTGGACGTGGTGGATATGAAGGATGTGGCCGGACCGCACCATGTGCACCCCGAGGGCGAGATCGACCTGATCATGCCGCTGGAGGAAGGCGCCTTGTTCGATGGCCGCCCCGCTGGCTGGATGGTGACCCCGGCGGGCAGCGCCCACCGCCCCACGGTGACGAACGGTCGCGCCCTGGTGCTGTACCTGTTGCCCAATGGCCGGATCGAATTCACGGCAGCTGCATAAAACCAAAAGACAAGAACGAGGAGACACACCATGTCCGCAGACATCACGATGACGACAGGGCTGACCCCGCTGCCCGAACAGTTCAACTTCGCCCGCCATTTGCTCGGCGAAAACGCGGAGCGCGGTGCCAAAGCGGCCTTCATCGATGACTACGGCGTGCTCACCTACGGCCAGCTCGAAGACCGCGTGCGCCGCGTCGCTGCAGGCCTGCGCGCCCTGGGCATTCGCCGTGAAGAACGCGTGCTGCTGCTGATGCACGACTGCTGCGATTGGCCGGTGAGTTTTCTGGGCGCCATGTACGCCGGTCTGGTGCCCGTGGCCGTCAACACCTTGCTCACCGCCGATGATTACGCCTACATGTTGGAGCATTCGCGTGCCCAGGCCGTGCTGGTATCCGGCGCGCTCCTGCCCGCGCTGACAGCGGCCATGATCAAGTCCGACCATGAGGTGATCAAGGTGGTGGTCTCGCATCCGGCAGCGCCGCTGCACCCGGCTGAGGTGGAATTCGAAGCCTTTGTGCAGGCGCACCAGCCCATGCACAAGGCGGCTGCCACCAGCCCGGATGACCCAGGCTTCTGGCTGTATTCCTCAGGCTCCACGGGTCGGCCCAAGGGCACGGTGCATTCGCACGGCAATCCGTATTGGACCTGCGAGCTGTATGGCAAGGCCATCTTGAAGTTGACGGAGAACGACGTCTGCTTCTCGGCAGCCAAGCTGTTCTTTGCTTATGGCTTGGGCAATGCGTTGACCTTCCCGATGGCCGTCGGTGCCACCACGATCCTGATGGGCGAGCGCCCTACCCCGGACGCCACCTTCAAGCGCTGGACGGGCGGTATTCAAAACACCAAACCTACGGTCTTTTACGGCGCCCCGACCGGCTTTGCCGGCATGCTGGCGCACGCCCATTTGCCGTCGCGCGCAGACGTGGCGCTGCGTCTGGTTTCTTCCGCCGGGGAAGCGCTGCCCGCCGATCTGGGGCAGCGCTTCAAGGCGCACTTTGGCGTGGACATTGTGGATGGCATCGGCTCCACCGAGATGCTGCACATCTTTCTGTCCAACTCACCCGAGCGGGTGCGCTATGGCACCACCGGCTGGCCGGTGCCGGGATATGACATCGAGTTGCGCGGCGATGACGGCAAACCGGTGGCCGATGGCGAATCGGGCGAGCTGTATATCCACGGCCCCTCGGCCGCCATGATGTATTGGGGCAACCGCGCCAAGACGCGCGAAACGTTTCAGGGCGGCTGGACCAAAAGCGGCGACAAATACACGCGCAATGAGGACGGCAGCTACACCTACGGCGGACGCAGCGACGACATGCTCAAGGTCAGCGGCATCTACGTGTCGCCCTTTGAAGTGGAGGCCACGCTGGTGCAGCACCCCGCCGTGCTGGAAGCCGCGGTGATTGGCGTGCCGGATGGCGAGGGTCTGACCAAGACCAAAGCCTTTGTGGTCCTCAAGCAGGGAGCCAGCGCAACTGCCGATGAACTCAAGGCTTTTGTAAAAGACAAGCTGGCGCCCTACAAATACCCGCGCCTGATCGAGTTTGTGCAGGACCTGCCCAAGACCGCCACCGGCAAGATTCAGCGCTTCAAACTGCGCGATCAGGAATCCGCCGCGACATGAATACCGCCGTGGCCCAGAAGTCCGCTTCCGCAACTGCGACCACAACAGCAGCCAGTGCTGTTGCTGGCGCTGAAGTCGGTGCCGATGTCGCTGCAGCTGGCGTAACAACCGAGTGGGTGGAACTGGATTGGAACGGGCGCCGTGTCCGCATCGAGCACCAGTGGTTGCGGCGCGGGGACAAAGCTGCACCGCTTCTGGTTTTTTTGCACGAGGGCCTGGGCTCGGTCTCGATGTGGCGCGACTTTCCGTTGGCGCTGTGCGAGGCCTTGCAATGCAGTGGGCTGGTGTATTCGCGCCCGGGCTATGGCCAATCCACACCGCGCGCGGCGGACGAAGCCTGGGGCACAGACTTCATGCACCGCCAGGCCTATGAAGTGTTGCCCGCACTATTTGACGCGCTGGGTGTCGATACGGAGCGAGACAAGCCCTGGCTGTTCGGCCACAGCGACGGGGGTTCCATCGCCTTGCTGTTTGCCGCGCGTTTTCCCGACAGGCTGGCGGGCGCCATCGTCGTGGCGCCGCACATCCTGGTGGAAGAAATTTCGGTATTCAGCATTGCCGAAGCACGTACCGCCTATTTACAGACCACCCTACGCCAGCGCCTGGCACGTCACCACGCGGATGTGGATTCGGCCTTTTGGGGCTGGAATGACATTTGGCTGCATCCGGCCTTTCGCGCCTGGAACATCACCTCAGAACTCGCGTCCATCACCTGCCCGCTGCTGGCGGTACAAGGGGTAAACGATGAGTACGGAACCCTGGAACAGGTGCGCGGAATTGTCCGACTCACGCCACAATGCGAACTCGTGGAATTGGCCGACTGCGGCCATTCACCGCACCGGGACAGAAAAGACCGCCTGATTGAGGCGGTCAACGATTTTTTTCAGCAACAACGCCAGGAGACAAAACCATGAATACAAAGCTTTTTCGCACGACATTGATTGCAGCCGCCGCTGCAGTTCTATCCACCGCTGCCTTTGCCCAGGCGGGTGCCAAGCTCAAGGTTGGCCTGATGCTGCCCTACACCGGCACTTTTGCAGCACTGGGCAACGCCATTGAAAACGGCTTCAAGCTGTATCTTGCAGAGCAAGGCGGGAAAATTGCCGGGCGCGAAGTCGAGTTCGTCAAGGTGGACGACGAGTCCGACCCCTCCAAGGCCACCGACAACGTCAACAAACTGGTCAAGCGCGACAACGTGGACGTGCTGATCGGCACCGTGCACTCCGGCGTGGCCATGGCCATGGCCAAGGTGGCCAAAGAAAGCGGCACGATCCTGATAGTGCCCAACGCCGGTGCAGACGCGGTGACCGGCGCCATGTGCGCCCCCAACATCTTCCGCAGCTCATTCTCCAACTGGCAACCCGGCTACGCCATGGGCGAAGTGATGGCCAAGAAGGGCATCAAGAAGGTTGCCACCATCACCTGGAAATATGCGGCCGGTGACGAGAGCGTGCGCGGCTTCAAAGAAGCCTTCGAGAAGGGTGGCGGCACAGTCGTTAAAGAGCTAAACCTGCCCTTCCCCAACGTGGAGTTCCAGGCTTTGCTGACCGATATTGCAGCGACCAAGCCGGACGCCGTGTTCACCTTCTTCGCCGGAGGCGGTGCCGTCAAGTTCGTGAAGGACTATGCCGCTGCGGGCCTCAAGAAGACCATTCCCCTGTATGGCTCGGGCTTCCTGACCGATGGCACGCTGGACGCGCAAGGCGCCGATGC
>CANFNO010000065.1 GCA_947447845.1 Burkholderiales bacterium
CTTCTCAGGAAGATCAGCCCAGGATCTTGTTGGTGGCACCCCTGTCCGGCCACTTTGCCACCTTGCTGCGCGAGACCGCGCGCACCCTGTTGCAGGATCACGACGTCTACATCACCGACTGGCGCAACGCGCGCGATGTTCCACTGACCCAGGGCAGCTTCAGCCTGGATGATTACATCGACTACATGATCCGCTTCCTGGAGACCATGGGCCCTGGAAGCCATGTCATGGCGGTGTGTCAGCCCTGTGTGGCTGCACTGGCCGCCACCGCCATCATGGCGGAGGACGACAACCCCTGTCAGCCACGCAGCCTGACGCTGATGGCCGGTCCGGTGGATTGCCGGGTCAATCCGACAGCCGTGAACGAGTTGGCCAACAGCAAGCCGATCGCCTGGTTCGAAAAGAATTTGATCAGCCGTGTGCCCTTGCCGCACGCCGGTTTCATGCGACGTGTCTATCCGGGCTTTGTGCAACTCAGCGCCTTCATGAGCATGAACCCGGAACGCCACAAGCAGGCATTTGTCGATTTGTACCGGCACCTGGTCGATGGTGAGCACGACAAGGCCCAGGCTATCAAGACCTTCTACGACGAGTATCTGGCGGTCAACGACCTGCCCGCCGAGTTTTATCTGGAAACCATTGTCAAAGTGTTTCAGACCTATGACCTGGCGCGGGGTGAATTGTTGTATCGCGGTCGCCTGGTGGACACCCGGGCGATACGCCGCACCGCACTGACGACGGTGGAAGGTGAGCGCGACGATATCTGCGCCGTGGGCCAGACAGTGGCCGCACAAGACCTGTGCAGCAGCATCCGGCCGTATCTGAAAAACCACCATGTGCAGACAGGCGTGGGGCACTACGGCGTGTTTAGCGGCAAGAAGTGGAACCAGCAGATTTATCCGCGCGTGCGGGATGCCATTCACGCCAGCAACGGCTAGCCATCGAATTTGAATAGGAGGAAATGATGAACTTGCAAGAAACCGTATTCAGCATTTTTCCGGGTTGCACCCAGACCGGCGCAGTGAGCGACGATGGCATCTACGAAATTGGCGGCATCACGGGTGCCATGGTCCCTCAAAATTGCGAAGTGTTGGCCAGTGGTGTTTTTCAATATTCAACCGGCGAACGATCACGCAGAACGTATCTGGTGAAGGCCAATGAACTATTGCTGATGGTGCGGATTCTTCCGGATGCCTCCAACCACTTGTGTGCGCAAATCATGGAGCGCGGATCACGCGAGGTGAAGGCGGTCAAGCGCCTGCATTAATCTTGATTCAGACAACCCTACGTGGGTTGGGCGGCGCTCCAAGTGCTAGAGTGAAATTCACTCACGGAGCACGCCATGTCTAGTCAAGCAACATTTACCGGTCTTCAACTTCGCTCGCTGGTCAAGGCCAGCGGCGAATTGGAGTTGTCACTGCAAAGCGTCACGACGCCCCAGCCCGCGCCAGATGAAGTGGTGGTGCGCATCGAGGCAACCCCCATCAACCCCTCTGATATCGGACTGCTTTTTGGCGCTGCAGACATCGGCACCGCCACGCAACTCGGCCCTCCTGCTCAACCGGTTGTCACCATGCGTATCTCTGAGCAGGCAATGCGGGGCATGCTTGCACGGGTAGGCCAATCCATGCCTGTCGGCAACGAAGGTGCCGGTGTGGTGGTGGCTGCAGGCGCGTCACCGGAGGCACAAGCCTTGCTCGGCAAGACCGTGGCAGTTATTGGGGGCGCGATGTATGCGCAATACCGTTGCATTGCGGCCAAGCAATGCCTGGTTTTGCCCGAGGGCACTTCCCCTGCTGACGGTGCCTCATGCTTTGTAAACCCACTCACTGCGCTGGGGATGGTTGAGACCATGCGAAGGGAAGGCCACCGTGCTTTGGTGCATACGGCTGCGGCTTCCAATCTGGGGCAGATGCTGAACAAAATTTGCATCAAGGACCAGATCGGGTTGGTCAATATTGTGCGCAAGCCGGAGCAGGCCGCAATTCTCAAAGGGCTGGGCGCCCTGCATGTGTGTAACACCTCTTCGCCTACCTTCATGGCCGATCTGACGCAGGCGTTGGTCGAAACCGGTGCCACTATTGCGTTTGACGCTACGGGCGGAGGCCGTCTGGCCGGGCAAATTCTGACTTGCATGGAGGCGGCTCTCAGCCGCAGTGCAACCGAGTACAGCCGCTATGGCTCCACCACCCACAAGCAGGTTTATATCTATGGTGGGCTGGACACCGGGCCGACGGAAATCGTCCGCAACTTCGGGTTCTCCTGGGGGATGGGCGGTTGGCTTTTGTTTCCGTTTTTGCAGCGCATCGGCGAGGCAGCTGCGCAGTCGATGCGCCAACGGATTGCCGCTGAACTCAAGACCACATTTGCAAGTCACTACTCCAAGGAGATTTCTTTGGCAGAGGCACTGCAACTGGAGACGATTCACGCGTATGGCCAACGGGCGACCGGCACCAAATACCTGATCAACCCCAATAAGGCCTGAGTCGATGACACAAAAAAAAGCCGGACCCAAGGGTCCGGCTTTTTAGTTGGAAGCGCAACCTGGGTTGCGCAAACAAGCGCTTAGTGTCCGGAAGCTCCGGAAGCACCCAGGCCGGTTTCAGAACGCACTTGCTGAGCCGGGAACGCAGCGCGTTCCTTGGCAGCGTTGGCGCTCTTGTCCAGCACGGAGAACAGCCAGATACCGACAAAGCCGATGGTCATGGAGAACAGCGCAGGCGAGGTGTAGGGGAACCAGGCCGAGCCCTTGGGGTTGCCCAGAGTGGCTTCCCAGACGGAAGGCGACACAATGGTCAAGCCAACCGAAGAGATCAGACCCATGAAGCCGCCGGTCACAGCGCCCTTGGTGGTGCAGTCTTTCCACAGCACTGACATGAACAGCACCGGGAAGTTGGCCGATGCTGCAATAGCGAAGGCCAGCGACACCATGAACGCGATGTTCTGCTTCTCAAAGGCAATACCCAGTACCACCGCCACGATGCCCAGGGCCACCGTGGTGTAGCGCGAGACGCGCAACTCAGACGCGCTGTCGGCTTTACCCTTCTTGATCAGCGTGGCGTAGATGTCATGCGACACAGCCGACGCGCCAGACAGGGTCAAACCTGCCACCACAGCCAGAATCGTTGCAAATGCCACAGCGGAGATAAAGCCGAAGAACACATTGCCGCCCACAGCCTTGGCAACCAGCACGGCCGCCATGTTGGCTGAGCCGCCGCCGCCTTTGATCACGCCGGTAGCAACGTTGGCAAATTCAGGGTTGGTCAGCACCAGGGTGATAGCACCAAAGCCGATGATGAAAATCAGCACGTAGAAGTAGCCGATCCAGGTGGTTGCCCACAGAACCGATTTACGGGCTTGCTTGGCATCAGGCACAGTGAAGAAGCGCATCAGGATGTGTGGCAGACCGGCAGTACCGAACATCAGAGCCATACCGAAGGAGATAGCAGAGATCGGGTCTTTCACGAAACCGCCAGGTCCCATGATGGCCAGGCCAATTTTGGCTGGGTCCATGGCGTTAGCCTTGGCAGTCGCTTCAGCGGCAGCCTTGACCAACTCAGGTGTCGTGGCAGCCGCGGTCAGCGCAGCAGCAGCAGTAACGGCAGCAGCTTGTGCGTTCACAGCAATTGCGCTACGTACTTCCACGCCCTTGGCGAACAGTGCTTCGGGGCTGAAGCCAAACTGGGCCAGCACCATGAAGGCCATGAAGGTCACACCGGCGAGCAACATGCAAGCCTTGATGATCTGCACCCAGGTGGTAGCAGTCATACCGCCGAACAGCACGTAAATCATCATCAGCGCGCCGACGATCACCACAGCCATCCAGTAGTCCAGACCAAACAGCAGCTTGATCAAGGAACCGGCACCCACCATTTGGGCGATCAGGTAGAAGGCCACCACCACCAGCGTGCCGGAGGCAGCAAAGGCGCGAATCGGACCTTGTTGGAAGCGGTAACCGGCCACGTCGGCAAAGGTGAACTTGCCCAGGTTACGCAGGCGCTCAGCCATCAGGAAGGTGATCACGGGCCAGCCCACCAGGAAACCGATGGAGTAGATCAGGCCGTCATAACCGGTTGCCATCACAGCAGCGGAAATACCCAGGAAGGAAGCGGCAGACATGTAGTCGCCGGCGATGGCCAGGCCATTCTGGAAACCAGTGATACCGCCACCGCCGGTGTAGAAGTCAGCAGCAGACTTGGTCTTGGCTGCAGCCCACTTGGTGATGAACAGAGTGGCAACCACGAAGGTACCAAACATGCCGATGGCTACCCAGTTGGTGGGTTGCTTGTCGACCTGTCCGAGGTCGCCGCCTGCGGCAAATGCTGCGCCAGCGGCGAGCAGTGTCAGCAGTGCGACAAAGAGGGATTTTGTCTTGCTCATTTGGATGCGTCTTTCAGAATTTCTGCGGTCAGATCGTCGAACTCACTGTTCGCGCGGCGGACGTAGATGGCGGTGATGACGATCGTGAAAACGATCACACCCATGCCCATGGGAATGCCCAGCGTGGTCACGCCGGAGCCAATGGGCGTCGCCAGGAAAGGCTTGTTGAACGCGATAAGCGCGATGTAGCCGTAGTACACGACCATCATCAACAGCGTCATCGTCCAGCCGAAGCCAGTGCGTTTGCTGCGAAGTTCTAGGTACTTCGGATTCTTTTGGATTTTGTCGACCACCGGATCACTCATGTGGGTCTCCTCTTGAAAAATGGAAAGGGATAAGAAAGCGATGTGCCTTGCGAACACACGGGGCGATTCTGTTGACAGGTGCTGACCAAGTGCTTACGTAACAAGGTGTTAGGCATCAACCTAGGGTTAGTACGGAGCTGTAAGGGCGTGTTCAGCACAGCGTAAGGTTGTGCAATAAGGTTGTCAGATTGACGTCAGTACCGAACCCGATAGTGATCTTCGGCGCTTCATTTTTGAGCGCTGTCGGAATTAAAAATAAGGAGACATATACATGGCAACAAACGTCGCAAGACCGATGTCGGCGGAAGAGAAACGGGTTATTTTTGCCTCGTCGTTGGGTACCGTTTTTGAGTGGTACGACTTTTATCTTTACGGCTCACTCGCAGCCATCATTGCAAAACAGTTTTTCACTGGTCTGGACGAAGGCTCTGCCTTCATCTTCGCGTTGCTGGCGTTTGCCGCCGGCTTTATCGTGCGCCCCTTTGGCGCGCTGGTGTTTGGCCGACTCGGAGACATGATCGGGCGCAAGTACACCTTCTTGATCACCATTTTGATCATGGGCCTGTCCACTTTTATCGTGGGTATCTTGCCTAACTACAACACCATCGGCGTGGCAGCTCCGGTCATCCTGATCGCCTTGCGTATGTTGCAGGGCTTGGCCTTGGGCGGCGAATATGGCGGTGCTGCAACCTATGTGGCAGAACATGCGCCACAAGGAAAACGGGGCGCGTACACGTCCTGGATTCAGACCACGGCCACGTTGGGTCTGTTTCTGAGTCTGATTGTGATTCTGGCAACCCGAACAGCGATTGGTGAAGCCGCGTTTGCGGACTGGGGCTGGCGCATTCCGTTTGTGGTATCCGTGCTCTTGCTGGGCGTGTCGGTGTATATCCGCCTGAGCATGAACGAGTCGCCCGCTTTCGCCAAAATGAAAGCAGAAGGCAGAACCTCCAAGGCACCTCTGTCCGAGTCCTTCGGCCAGTGGAAAAATCTCAAGATCGTGATCCTGGCGCTGGTGGGCTTAACAGCCGGTCAAGCCGTAGTCTGGTACTCCGGTCAGTTTTACGCCCTGTTCTTCCTCACGCAAGCCTTGAAGGTGGACGGTGCCACAGCCAACATCATGGTGGCTATCTCGCTGGTGATCGGCACACCCTTCTTCCTGGTGTTTGGCTCGCTGTCGGACAAGATCGGTCGCAAACCCATCATCATGCTGGGTTGCCTGCTCGCGGTGGTGACTTACTTCCCGGTATTTACCGCACTGACCAAGGCCGCTAATCCGGACCTGGCCGCTGCGCAGGCAGCCAACAAAGTGCTGGTGACCGCCAATCCTGCGGAATGCTCTTTCCAGTTCAACCCCACGGGTACCGTGAAGTTCACCAGTTCCTGTGACGTGGCCAAGCAGGCTTTGGCCAGCGCCTCGGTGAGCTATGACAATGCGACCGCGTCCCCTGGCGCGATCGCCACCATTACGGTGGGCACCACGGTAATCAACAGCTACAGTGCCAAGGGTGTATCGAAAGACGAAGCCAAGGCCAAGAGTGATGAGTTCAAGAAGTCGCTGGGCGATGCCCTGAAGGCGGCAAACTATCCTGCCAAGGCGGATATGGCCAAGTTTGACAAGGTAACAGTCGTCGCCATCCTGACGTATCTGGTGATTCTGGTCACCATGGTGTACGGCCCGATTGCTGCCATGCTGGTCGAAATGTTCCCCACCCGTATCCGCTACACCTCCATGAGTCTGCCGTATCACATTGGCAATGGCTGGTTTGGTGGCCTTTTGCCAACTACCGCCTTCGCTATCGTGGCCCAGACCGGCAATATGTACAACGGTCTGTGGTACCCCATCATCATTGCGGGTATGACCTTTGTAATCGGAGTTTTGTTTGTTAAAGAAACTAAGGACGTTGACATTTACGCCAACGACTGACCACGTGAGTTAACGACCCGACCATTCTTTGGCCGGGCTTGTTTTAAAGGGCCCTCAACGGAGGGCCTTTTTTTTTGGAAAACCGGTTATCATTTTTACGCGTTGGCCATGTTTGGGACAAACGGGTATGAAACTTTATAAAACAGTGTTGGGTCAATCAGCCTTCAAAGAGCGCTCGCCGCTCTTTTCAAGTCGGCAGCGTTCCACGTTCATCTTGTTTGACGGCAAGAAGAGCGTGAGCGAGGTGCTGGCGCAGACTTCGGGCATGGGCATGACCCAGGCCGATGTTGATTACCTTCTGGCACTGGGGTTTTTGGCGGCGCACGCGGTCGAGCTGCCGGCCGATTCCGGCCCCCAACCGCTGGAGACTGTTTCCGACTATGGCGAATTGGTGGCGGGTGAGCCACGCAGTGAGCGTCAGCGTTATTTCGATGCCAAACCCCTGGCCACGAAGCTAACCGCGAGTCTGGGTTTACGCGGTTTCCGCTTGAACCTTGCGGTCGAATCGGCCGAAGGGTACCAAGAATTGGTTGATTTGCTTCCCAAAATTCAAGAGGCCGTTGGGGTCAAAGCCTGTCGACCACTGGTCCAGGCGCTCATGGGTTAGTCAAAGTAACATAGGCGCAACCAGGGAGACTTCGCAGGCTTATGTATGCGCGCCACTTCGACTTAAAACAAGACCCCTTTTCCATCGCTCCTGATCCACGATTCCTCTTTATGAGTGATCGCCATAGGGAAGCCTTGGCTCATTTGTTGTTTGGCGTGACCGGCACCGGTGGATTTGTGTTGTTTACAGGTGACATCGGGACTGGAAAGACCACCGTCTGCCGCTGCTTTCTGGAACAGATTCCCGACGCCTGCAATGTGGCCATCGTGTTCAACCCCAAGTTGTCGGTGATGGAGCTTTTGCAAAACATTTGCGAAGAGTTTCATGTCACGGTGGATACCTCTGTTGGCAGCATCAGCCTGAAGTCCTACGTGGACGCGCTCAACGTCTTTTTGCTGCAAAGCCACGCTGCCGGCCAGAGCAATGTGCTCATCATCGACGAAGCCCAAAACCTGCTGCCCGATGTGCTGGAGCAATTGCGCTTGTTGACCAATCTGGAAACCCACGAGCGCAAGCTATTGCAGATCATCTTGATCGGTCAGCCGGAGCTGCGCACTATTCTGGAGCGTCCCGAGCTGGAGCAATTGGCCCAGCGGGTTATCGCCAGGTACCACCTGGAGTCGCTCGATCTGGCGGACACCACGCGCTACATCCAGCATCGCTTGACTGTGGCGGGTCACACCGGAAGGTTGCCTTTCGACGATAAGGCCTTGCGCCGAATTTTCGCGTTGACCCGCGGCGTGCCCCGACGGATCAACCTTTTGTGCGGACGCAGCCTGCTGGGTGCGTGGGCCAATGGCCTGCACCAGGTCAATCGCAAAATGATCGACAAGGCGGCCGCTGAAGTGTTTGGTCCGAAATCGGGAAATGGGGGGGTGCATGTCAACACCTATCTTGCCGCGGCACTGGGTGCGATCGGTGCGCTGGCCGTGTCCCTTGCCGTGGGTTTGCATTTCTGGCCCAGCGCTGTCGCGCCCCAGCCGGTCGCCGCCCGGGCCACACCGGACGCTCCGAAACTCACGGCAACTGCGATTGCCAGTCCGGCTTCCAGTGCTGCACCAAGTGCTGCTGCCAGTGCGCCAGCCTCTGCACCCGTAGCGCCGGAAGATCTGGAGACCGTGATTTCCCAACTTCCTGTTGACATCGGGCCGGCTTGGCACGAGCTGGGCCATGCCTGGAAATTTGACCTGGGTAACGATGATCCTTGCGCTGCTGCCGCATTGCGGCGCTTGCAGTGTTATCGCACCAATGAGTTGACGATTCCCTTGCTCAAGCAACTCGACCGGCCAGGCATTTTGAAGCTGCAAAAAGGTGACGAGCCACCCGTGTATGCCGTGCTTATCGGGCTGAACGATCAGTACGCCACGTTGCGGTCTGGCGACATCGTGCATCGTGTGACATTGATCTCTCTGGCGCGCTTCTGGCGCGGAGATTTTGCTACCTACTGGCAACCCCCGCGCGGCTATCAGCCAGACCTTCGCGAAGGGACTACCAGCGCCGTGCTGGGCCTGCTGTCGAATCAGCTTGAGGTGCTGGAAGGTAAGCCTGCACGCTTGTCTGCCACCGAGACAGCCACTTTGGACGCGACACTGGTGGGGCGGGTCAAG
Source organism: Burkholderiales bacterium (assembly GCA_947447845.1). Next base: position 8,827 of record CANFNO010000065.1, read on the forward strand.
GCATTTCAAAAAGGTCAGGGTATCAAAGCGGATGGACATCCCGGCCCCATGACATTCATGCAAATCGAGAAGGCTTTGGGCTCCAGCGGCCCCAGCCTGGAAGCCGGATCGCAATAATGTCTTACATACTTGATGCACTCAAAAAAGCCGAGTCCGAGCGCGAGCGCGGTGCGGTTCCCGGCCTGAACTCTGCACAGGCAAACCACACCACTTTCATTCGCTACGGAAGCGACCAAAAGCCCTGGTGGCTGGCGGCGCTTGTTTTGGGCGTTTTGCTGGCTGTGGTGGTTGCGCTGTGGGCTTGGCGACAGGCCACTCCTGGCCCTTTGTTCGCCTCCACCAATTCCTCCTCAGCACCCGCTAGCCCAGTGGTGGTAACGCCGGACGTAACGGTACAAAACCAGGCTCCAGCGCAAACCCCGGCACGCCTGCCGACCCCCGAAGTCAAAGCAACTGCTGGTGCGGCACAAAGGCCTGACGCACCAACTCGCGCGCCAGTGCCTGCTCCAGCTCCGGTGCCGGTTGCTGCAAAGGCCAGTCCGGTGGCTTCTGCGGCAAGTACCGTGGCCCATGTGCAGGCCA